>DAOVJH010000205.1 GCA_030673345.1 Pseudomonadota bacterium | reverse complement strand
GGCAATCGCCGCAGTCTCAATTCCCCTGCTTATTACCGGTTGCCTGAACAACAATCCAGTCGTACAGCAAGGCAGTGTAATGGTGAGTGATGTAGTCAGTATCTGTGGTGCGATCGTCGGTGGACAGGCTGAGCAGCGTATCAATCAGGAATGGGCCAAGTATCCAGAGGCAGAGGCTAGCCGTCCGATCATAGAAACCATGGCCAATGTATTGCTGACTAATCCGGAAGGGTCTGAGCAGATGAATGCCAGCGCGTACAAGAAGTACATAACCTGTGCTGCAGGGTTATTAGCAACCAATCAAGTTGTGAAATAACCTGAGATAAAATATCCATCAGGGATGATGGGGATTATTTCCCCCTCATACACGCGACCCGCTTTAAAGTACGGTAACCATAAAAATCATATTAAGGTTTTCCCGTTTTCTTGCCTGACCGGGTGCCGGACAGTGTAACTGCCATCGGCAGATGCGATATCCCTGTTATTTGTGTATAATTCGACGCCTCTTTGTCGGCGGTGCGTAAGCCGTACTGACATCGTACCGGCATTGTTTTCTACAGCAATATCATCACTTGCACGAGTAAGTGACCCGGTTTGTCCGTTTACTGGAACACTATGCAGCTGTTAACAGGATTACTGATTACACCGCTCTTCGGGGCTATTTTGATCGCCGTTTTACCGGCTGGTCGAGATCGTCTGTACCGTAAGGTCGCCCTGGCCACTTCGCTGTTTGCCCTGATGTTATCGTTCTATCTCCTCAGTGTGTTCGATACCCAGGTTGCGGGTCTGCAGTTTACCGAGCACATGAAATGGAACCCGCGTCTGGGTATGGCTTACGATATCGGAGTCGATGGTATTTCGCTGCCCATGATCATACTGGCGGCCGTGCTGTGTTTCATCGCGATTCTGGCGTCGAGAAATATTACCGATAAACCCCGAGGTTACTACCTGTTGATGCTGTTGCTGGAAACAGCCATGTTTGGTGTTTTCATGGCGCAGGACTGGGTACTGTTCTATGTTTTCTGGGAGTTGACGCTGATCCCGCTGTTCTTCCTGATCGATCGCTGGGGCGGCAAAGGACGTCATGGTGCGGCGCTCAACTTCGTGCTGTATACCTTTGGCGGATCGGTTTTTCTGCTGATCGCCATGCTGATACTCTTTGACAGCCTGCCCGCTCATAGCTTCTCTATGCGCTATATGGCCGAGGCGGCCAGTTCACTGAGTGACCACAAGCAGATGCTGATCTTCCTGGGTTTCCTCATCGGTTTTGGTGTGAAGATGCCGATCTTTCCGATCCATGGCTGGCTGCCGGTGGCTCACGTCGAAGCACCGAGCCCGGTCAGTATCCTGTTGTCGGGTATCCTGCTGAAGATGGGTGCTTATGGTCTGCTACGGGCGACCGAGATGCTGCCCAATGCGGTTATGCAGATGCAGACGACGCTGATGGTGCTTGCCCTGATCAGCCTGGTTTATGGCGGCCTGCTCGCCTGGCGCCAGACCGATATGAAAAAGATGATCGCTTATTCATCGGTCAGTCATATGGGTGTTGTACTGCTCGGTATCGCGACCCTGAACATTACCGGATTATCCGGCGCGGTCATGCAGATGGTCGCACATGGTCTCGTAGCCGGTGCGATGTTTTTGCTTATCGGCCTGCTTTACGAGCGAACGCATACCCGTGATATCCGCGATTTCAGTTCCCTGGTCAGGACCATGCCACGGTTTGCATTTTTTACCATCTTTGCTTTTATTGCCGCTATCGGTCTGCCGGGAACAGCAGGTTTTATCGCTGAACTGCACACGCTAATCGGTGGTTTCCAGGAATGGGGCTGGCTGATCGTGGCGCTGAGTCTTGGCATCATGATCAGCGCTGCTTACGCTATCCGTACCATCGGGCGTCTGTTTACCGGTCCGAGCCGTGAAAATATGAGCAATGTGGCTGATCTGCGCAAAACGGAAATGGTGGCAGCAGGTCTGTTGACAGCGGGTACGGTTTTTCTGGGTGTGTTTCCAGCAACCCTGTTGCAGTACATCACGCCATCGATAACCAGCCTGAGCCAGTTGTTTAACTGAAGTCCTTGATGATATGAGCAGATGAGATGAGTACGGACAAGGCCAACGGTAAAACACAGGATATCCGTGAGCAGCTGCTCGCGGCGATCGAGCACCTGGAGCATGTTCTGCCGGGGCAGGCGCCGATCCGCGACTTCGTGCACCACAATACACTTCACGGTCTTCAGCATCTGGATTTTACCGATGCGATCGCCGAATCCTGCCGTATCACGGGTGCAAAAGGTTTTCTGTCTCATGAGCGGTGCCGTCAGTTTTATAAAACAAAGCGTATCGATGACAGCGACATCGACGCGGTGCTCGATGCTGATGAAAGTCTGTCCAGTGCCGATGTCATCGCCAGTATCGATGGTCGCGAGCTGACAAAAAAAGAAGTGTACCGCGCGGGTCTGCTGTTCGATTTTGAGCCGACCACCCGCAGTCAGCTGCACTGGCTTATCGAAGAGAAGCGTGTCCTGTCCCGTTTTCAGCAGGATATAAACGAGCAGCAGCGTGCACAGCTGATCGACGCAGCGGGTAAAAATGGTCTCGCAGCCGAGTCCGATGTTATCGAAGATCTGTGGAGTTCCTGTCTGCAGAAACTGGACCTGCAGCACTTCATCATTCACCCGGAAGACATGACTGACCTGTCTGCGGGCAGCGCAGAATCGATGATCAATGATCTGGCAAAGGCGGAGCAGGGTGATGATAGCTACCAGGTACTGATGCATCACCTGGTGCGTAAAAAAGGTGAACGCCTGCTGTCGCAGCAGCTCGACAGCATCGGTGCTGAGCATACGCTGGGTGAGTTTTTAAAATCGATCACCGGCGAAGACATACTTAATGATCTGCGTCCGGTCATCATCCGTCATGTCGGCCTGTTCCTCGATGGTGGTATGGCGTCATGGCCGTACATCGACCGCAGCAAAGGTTTTTATAATACCTGGCGTGCTGTCGCTAAACAGGATCTGACCTCTGTATTTGAGGATCTGCGTGACTGGCACGATACCCTCGATGGCCTCTCGGATGATCCGTTGGAGACCATGATATTCGAGCTTCGGCGTACCGGTGTTCCTGAGGAAAAATGGGCGCAGTATATCGAACGTATCGCACTGGAACTGCCGGGCTGGGCGGGTATGTTTCTATGGCACGCCAATAACGCCGATCGGCCAAATATCAACATGGTCGATTACCTTGCTGTCTGCCTGGTGCTGGAGCGGCTGTTCGCGCAGCGCCTGTGCGGCAGGGTATGGCAGCTTGAAGCCTCTATGGATATGTTCCGCTGGTACTTCCGCAAACATCGTTCTGAGTACCTGGTTCGTCATGCACTGTTCAATACGCATCTGCCGGAGTATCTGATTACCCGTGCGCACCGACTGGTTCAGCGCCAGTATTCGAATACCAATGTTTATGATGACTGGATTGATCTGGCCGACATGATCTGGACCTGGCAACATAGTCCTGCCGCTGATCAGCCAAGGGGTTACAGTGTTCATGGCCATGCCTGGAGCCTGTTCCGTCTGTCGCAACATCTGTCGCTGCCCGGCACTTTTATCAGTGAGCTCGAAACACCGCAACTGGAAGCGATCTTCGACTGTCTGGATCTGGCGCAGGGTGACGATGGCAGTTTCCTGTGGCTGCAGGCTTACGAGCGGCATTACCGCGAACAGATCTTCAATGCGGTCGAGCAGAACAAAGGCCGTGGTCTCTGGCGAACTCGGCAGCGTGAGGGTGACTCACGCCCCAGTGCGCAGATCACCTTCTGCATGGATGACCGGGAAGAGGGTATCCGCCGGCACCTGGAAGCGATAGACCCGAGCATCGAAACATTGGGTGCGGCCGGTTTCTTCGGTGTTTCGATCAACTGGCGCGGAATCGATGACACCAGTGATACACCGCTTTGCCCCATCGTCGTGACCCCTGCGCATGCTATTTATGAACAGGCAAAATCGGACCAGGCTGACATCGAGCAGC
>DAOVJH010000372.1 GCA_030673345.1 Pseudomonadota bacterium | reverse complement strand
CTGAAGCCAATGCACCCAGGCCAGCAAATAAAAATATTATCGTGGTAAAACCAAACAATAGGACTTCTACCGCCAGCAGCGCAAAACCCAGTGCAATCCAGAAACCGGACATATGGCCATTGATATAGTCCACCATTATGATGACACCCCGGTACTATCCTCATTTTTCTTATTGATAGCATTGATGATAGTCATCGCTTCAGCAACAACATTTGAGGCACTGGTTTTTTCATCACTCAACAATACGACCGATGACTCTCTTGCAATAGCTTCTTTTGCTCTTATCGCACTTTCCGCCAGATCAAGCTGAATCGCCTTCTGACCTTTTTCTTCGATAGCGGCGGCACCGACCACTTCGAGCGCTTTTGCCCTGGCATCGGCCACCGCGATAATCGCCTGCGCTTCACCTTCTGCCCTCAATATCTGCTCAGTTTTGTCTGCCTCAGCCGCCAGCACGATCGAACGTTTTTGACCTTCTGCCACATTGATCGCAGATTGCCGCTCGCCTTCTGACTCCAGGATGACCGCGCGTTTTTCACGCTCTGCTTTCATCTGACGCTCCATTGCTTCCAGTACGGTGCGTGGCGGTTCGATATCCTTGATCTCATAACGCAGTACCTGCACTCCCCAGGGGGCTGATGCCTCGTTGATCTGTGAGACGATATTGACGTTTAGTGCCTCACGCTCTTCAAAGGTCTTATCCAGTTCTATCTTGCCGATCTCGCTGCGCATGGTCGTCTGCGCCAGTTGCATCACCGCATAGACATAATTATCAACGCCATATGAAGCCTTGTATGGATCCAGCACTTTCAGATATAAAACCCCATCAACAACCAGCGAGATATTATCTCGTGTAATCGCACCCTGGCTCGGCACATCCACCGCCTGTTCTTTTAAAGAGCGGTCATAACTAACCTTATCGATAAAAGGCACCAGAAAGTTTAAACCGGCCTCCATGCTTTTATTGAATTTACCAAAACGCTCGACAACATAAGCACGGTTTTGCGGAACAAACTTGATAGAAGACTTCACCAGTACGATACTCAGTACCGCAAAACCCACCCAGAAATTAAATATCAGATCAAATATATCAGTCACAGAACGACTCCTTTTAATAACATGTCTACAGATAATGGACAGAATTCTTCAATTATTCAAGGTTCATACCACTATAATTATCAAAATTCTCTCAACTTCACCTTAGAGCCAATCTGTATTAATTTGTTTTTTCATGACATTTATCAAAGTAAATAACCAGGATTACTTGTTAAACTTTTAAGTTCACCCCAAACAAAGCGTAAGCATCATGGACACTAAAAATACCAGCATCAAAAAGCCAGCAACAAAAGCTCCGTCCACTAACAAACGCACTAAAAAGGACCTGAAAGAGATACTTGCGGACATGTCAGACCCGGAAAAAGTACTGGCAACTCCAGATATCATCTCTGCCAGTGACCTGCTGCAGGTCAGTTACGAACTGGGGGAATACCCATATCCTGAGAAAATCAGCAGCAAAGAATACGAACACGAAAAACAGATGCTGCAGGCTGAACTTTTAAAGGTTCAGGTCTGGGTGAAAGAAAAAGAAAAACGCATCACCGGCTTCTTCGAAGGCCGTGATGCTGCCGGTAAGGGCGGCACGATCAAACGTTTCATGGAACATTTAAATCCCCGTTCCGCCCATGTGGTCGCGCTGGAAAAACCCAGCAACAGAGAGATGGGGCAATGGTATTTCCAACGTTACATCCAGCAGATGCCCACCAATGGCGAAATCGTCCTGTTTGACCGCTCCTGGTACAACCGTGCAGGTGTTGAACGTGTCATGCATTTCTGCTCTCCAGAAGAACACCTGGAATTTTTACGTACCGCACCAGAACTGGAACGCATGCTCGTGCACTCAGGTATGATCATGCGCAAATACTGGTTCTCTGTCAGCCGCCACGAACAGTTACGCCGCTTTCATTCGCGCTCACATGATCCTTTAAAACACTGGAAGCTTAGCCCGATCGATCTGCAGTCACTGGATAAATGGGATGATTACACCGAAGCCAGACGCAGTATGTTCTTCCATACGGATACCGCGGATGCACCCTGGGTTGTGGTTAAATCAGACGATAAGAAACGTGCACGTATCAACTGTTTGAGGCACTTTTTATACAGCCTGGATTACCCGGCCAAAGACCCTACAATAGCCTTTAAGCCAGATGCGAAAATCGTTGGCACAGTGGATTCGCTCTACCCTAAAAAGATGGCGAAATACGTTTGATAGCGTAAACGGATACCGCAAAAAAAAGGCACCAATCAGGGTGCCTTTTTTAGTAATAATCAAAAAATTATAAGGTGTAATTCTGCGATAATGCGGTATACACATCATCCTGAAAAGTCTGACTGTCGCCGTTCAGCTGCGTCATGATATCGGCCAGGTGCTCGTTATCCTCGCGGCCATTCCATATCTTGTTATAAGTACCTTCCTTGTAACCGTTATCCTGGCGGAACATGTTCAACACATT
>DAOVJH010000469.1 GCA_030673345.1 Pseudomonadota bacterium | reverse complement strand
GAGCCAAAGAAGACATAAGTGTTCAATATTCCCCCTCTCCCTCTGGGAGAGGGCTGGGGTGAGGGCGTCGCTGAAAACACCCTCATCCTAACCTTCTCCCAGGGGGAGAAGGGACTTAAAGCCAGTGTCCGCTTCTGGCCGATAGCAGCCTTTTGAGACACTTTGTAAATCTGTCAGGCAGGCTGTAAATTATACCAGCGCTCACGCCGACCGCGGGCGGCGTCGAGGCGGTTGAACATGTTGATCATGGCGTCTTCGTTTATGCCAGACCACCGGATGTCTGTTTTGGGGCCTTTGAAGTCAGCATCGGTCACGATAGTCGTTAACTGTTTCGTCATCGGCAGGATATGCTGATGCTGGTCGACTAACGCCTGGATGCGTTTTGAGCCGCGAAACTTCATATCCGATATCTTGTCGATGTTCTCCATGATGTGTTCGACGCCGGGATATTTTTTTAGCAGGTTGGAAGCCATCTTGTAACCGATGCCGGGTATGCCGGGGATGTTATCGACCTTGTCGCCGGCCAGCGCCAGCAGGTCTGCGATCAGTTCCGGTTTTACGCCAAAGTTTTTTTCGACATCTTTGTAGTGCAGGATTTTGTTGCGTGCGTAATCCCACCAGATATCACCCGGCCTGAGCAGCTGTGCGAGGTCTTTGTCAGCGCTGAGGATGGTTATGTTGAAACCGTCATCGCGTAAGCGGGTAGCCAGTGTGCCGATGATGTCATCACCTTCATAACGATTGCTGGAAAAATCAGCAATACCAGCAGCGCGGCAAAAATCCCGGCAGTGCTTGAACTGGCTTTTCAGTTCGACCGGTGCGGGCGGACGGTTGGCTTTGTATTCCGGATAAATTTCCCGGCGGTATGAATCAGTCTGCTTGGCGTCAAAAGCGCAGGCGATGTATTCAGGCTGTTCCAGTTCCAGTAATTCACGCAGGAACTCGGTAAAACCGTAGACGGCATTACTGGGATTGCCCTCACTGTCGACGATGGTTTCATCGTAAACGTGCCAGCCTCTAAAGATATAGATGCTGCTATCGATAAGATAAGCGCGTTTTGGTTTAATATGTGGCATTGGTTGCTCATTGTACGCGAGCAAAAAATGGATTGTAAATAATTTATTAAACTGAGGTTCCCCGGGATTACTGGATAGGGTTGCTGGATATGGTCGATCGAACGAAAAGGCGGTTTTTGAAAAGAGGGTTATGCGGCTTAAGTGTCTATGGTGTCGGTGCGGTCTGGTCAAATGCCCTGTTAAGCGGCTGCAGTAACCGGCAGAGCAGCAGGCTGCAGGCAGCTGATGCAAACGGTGTACGGCTTCCAGCCGGTTTTAGTTCACGTATTGTGGCAAGGTCATCCGAGCCGGTAATCGCCGGGCAAAGCTACCTCTGGCATGCTGCACCGGATGGCGGTGCCTGTTTTTCAAGGAATCCAGCCAGCGGCGGCTGGATCTATGTTTCTAACAGTGAGATGCCATCAACCGGCGGCGCTGGCGCTATCGTTTTTGATGCGCGTGGCGAGGTGGTCGATGCGTATTCTATTCTCGAAAATACCAGCCGCAACTGTGCCGGCGGAGCAACGCCCTGGGGTAGCTGGCTG
>DAOVJH010000172.1 GCA_030673345.1 Pseudomonadota bacterium | reverse complement strand
GGCAATCTCATTTTTAGCTTCTTTTCTGGCATCTTTATCTGTTGCATTGGCCGCGATTTCTTCAGCTGCCTTTACCAGTGCTGCCTGGTCTTTTGGTAAGGCACCCTCGGAAACAGCCACGATGCTGAATTTTTTTCCACCACGTACCCGGTCGCGGATGGCGCTTGCTACCGTATTCAGATCGTAGGGAATTTCAGGCAGCAGGATCACATCCGCTCCGCCTGCGATGCCTGAACCCAGCGCCAGCCAGCCTGCTCGATGCCCCATGATCTCTACTACGATGATACGGTGGTGACTGTGAGCGGTGCTGTGCAATCTGTCGATGGCTTCGGTGGCGATACCCAGTGCGGTATCAAAGCCAAACGTGGTGTCTGTTTTGGCGACGTCATTGTCTATGGTCTTGGGCAGTGTGATGATGTTGAGGCCTTTCTCCATCAGCTGTAAAGCGTTCTTCTGGGTGCCTCCGCCGCCGATACATACCAGGGCGTCGAGGTGATGGCTGTTATAATTTTCCACGATCACATTGGTCATGTCCTGTCTCTTGCCGCCGAACATCATGCGGTGAGGTTTGTCCCGGCTGGTGCCCAGGATGGTGCCGCCCCGGGTGAGAATATCGGACAGCATATCGCCTTCCATCCGAACGCTGCGGTTGTCCACCAATCCCCTGAAGCCATCCAGAAAACCGATCATCTGCATATCGTAGTGACTTTGAGCGGCTTTACCGACGCCCCTGATTGCTGCATTGAGCCCGGGGCTGTCGCCGCCAGCTGTAAGAATGCCTATATGCTTTGTCATACTGTAAACCTGTCTGGTTATCTGTAAATTATGAAGAATTTATGTGATATCAGGTAACAATACAATAATCCAGGTCAAATAAAGGGGTTAGAGTCCTTTAATTAGGTACTCTATAGCTGGTCTGCAATCATTTCCATCAGGAAGTCAGACCATTTCTTTGGCAACTGTTCTTTCAGTTCTACCGATTTCTCAAAGTCCGGCAGCATAACCATGTCCAGGAAACCCTGTACGGCAACGGGACTGGAAGTCGCGATATTCAGTTCTTTGTTCATGCGTAAACTGAGTTGATCAAAATTGGCAGAACCCAGGCAGATCCAGCCGTCATATATTGCACCTTTGATATGAGACTCTCCGGGATAAATAAACACACGAATACCATTATCGAGCATGGTATTGATGGCCCTGACATTGCTGCGGTCAATAATGCCACTATCAGATTGATAAGGGATGATAATACGAACATCTACGCCCCGACGCCGTGCCTGGGCGAGCTCGTAAATGATATCGTCTGAAGTGAAGTAGGCATTCTGTATATAGATGCGTTGCTTTGCGCGGGTAATGGCGGCGAGTTGTGTACGCAGGATCTGGGAGTCACCTGGCCTGGTGTAGAGCAGTCGAATGGGTATGTGATCTGGTTGTGGCTCGTTAACCGGATCTCCGGGACGATATAAGGTGGCTCGAAAATCGCCAAGGAAGGACTGCAGACGCCAGGCTTTTTCAAAGTTCGTCTGTATCTCATCAACGATCGGGCCACGCAGTTCAACCATCAGGTCATGCCAGTCATAGCGGTACTCACGCCCGATATTCATACCGCCAAGATATGCAATTCGGTTATCTATCAGGATGGTTTTAGTATGATCGCCGGTCATCCAGGGATTGAGTACTGTTCGAACATCGACATTTGAATTATTTTCCAGGTAACGAATAATTTGCGGTGGCGGTTCGTATTCTTCGGGCATGGAAGCTGATCTGGCTGAAGCTGCACTGATAGTGCCCAGTCCATCGATCAGTACGCGTACCTTGATATCTTTCGAGCGTTGTTTGAGTAGATTAGCAATCTTCAATGCATAGTCATCATTGTCAAAAATGTATAGGCGTATATCGATGGATTCTTGAGCAGACTGGATTGCATCAATCAGACGAGGGAAGAAATTCTTACCATCAACCAGGTATTCGATTGAGCCTTGAGACAGTGGTGAATAGGCAAGCTCGCTTAATTCCAGTTCCCATGCTTCGGGATCCATCGGTTTGTTATCAGACACCGGTGGAATCGGTTGGTCTTTCAGGAAAACAACAGATTTGGGTGTGACCGTGTCGACTAGTTTGTGAGAAAACAGGGTGAAGAGTCGTGCCACAGAGCCAATGGGTTGCCTTAAAAAGCATTCGATATGGCTTCTGGTGGTGTGCACCAGGGCTTGTGGCAGTTTAGTGCCCGTCGGGCCGCGGCATTCAGGATTTTCTGGCAAGCGACGCAGAAAAACGACCTGGCCAGAGTTATGGTTAGCGTAGATAAACGGGTAACCATAGTCTGCAGTATCACCGGTGTTAAATAGCAGTGCCGGAGCGCCTGCTCCTCTAGCCGCTATAATGTACTCACTGAGCAGGGGTGTTGCCTCGGTGATTAATTCACTAAATTTGAAGGTGTCTGCAGTGCTCAGTTCGGCGGGCTTGTCATGTAGTGCTACAGAATGCAACAGGCCATGTTCGTCGAAATAAAAAAACAATTCTTCCTGCTTGAGAAATTCGACCAGGATCCCTGTACCCGGCTCCCGGGGCGTGATGCTTGCGAACAGCCGGTCACGGAACTCGCGCCACAGCGCAACTCCCGCAACCGGTAATGCCTGCAATTCATGTGTATGCTCAATCCATTGTTCGGGCTCTATATACGATAATGGTGCAAGCGGAAGATCGTTGTACTGAGCAATGGCCTGTTGCAAGAAAAGCGTGGTAGATGGGCCGGCTGTCAGTGTCTCATCTGGTTCAGGCAATATCGCGAAGCTGTCTATGGTGTCTGACTGGTGTCGGAATTGAATGAATAGCTGGTTGTCGCTGATATAGGCCTGTTCGGCCAGCAGGACAGATGTATCGACGACTGTGTCGTCGATAACAATACTGGGCTGTCGCGTTTCCAGTTCGACAGGATTAGTCGCGCAACCAGTGAAAATACTGAGTGTGATCGAAACAACAATCACTGACTTAACCATTAATACACCTGCATGTACCGAAGATCGCCTTTAAGTTAAACGAAGTTAAAGAAGTTAAAGGGGACGGAGGGATTAAATTTTGACCAGGCCCTTTAATTTTCTAAGATTTAATAAGGTTGTTTATCTTTTCTAATAGATCTTTTGGATTAGGTGGTTTGACTATATAGTCGCTTGCTCCCTGACGCTTCGCCCAAACTTTATCGGTTTCCTGATCTTTGGTGGTTAGCATGATGACTGGTATATGCTGTGTTTCCGGAGTAGTGGTGAGTTTTCTGGTAGCCTGAAATCCGTTCATGTCGGGCATTACCACATCCATAATAATAACATCAGGATTGTCGCTGGTTGCTTTTTTTATGGCCTGGGCACCACTTTCAGCTTGTATAACATCATGGCCTGCTTTTTCTATGATTTTAGTTGTACCTGCCAATATTGTTGGTGAATCGTCGACAACAAGAATTTTAGCCATGCTTTTAACTACCTTATCTAATATTTGAGATACGTTATTTTATTTTAAGTATAGACGTCATAATCAATTAAAGGGGACAGAGGGATTAAGTTTTGAGCAATCATTTTTTGTCACCACTTCGCATCTAATGCTATTCTTTAATAATGAAGATAATATATAAAGCTAGAGACATTATCGAAGCGCATATTGTATCGGGTATGTTAAATGCAAATGGCATTGAAACGCATGTTGGCGGTTATTATTTACAGGGTGGCGTGGGTGATGTAGCCGTTTATGATTTTGCCAATGTTCAGGTGGCTGATGAGGATGTTGCGTTAGCACTACCGTTAGTTGCAGAATATGATGGCGTGCAAGATAATAAAAGTGAACAGGGGGATATTAGTATTGCTGATAAGGATTATATTGCTGGTTAGTTAAAGAAAATAGCCGGGGTCAGAGCACGGTTAAAAATTCCTTCGCCACCTTTTTCTTCTACTGGATATTTCTGCAAGTGAGAAAACAGTAAGCGTAATGGTTAGCGGGAAGATAGAGTTGGAATAATTAAAAATTAAAGGGGTCCGCCCCTTTAATCGTTATGCACGAACGAAAGGAGTCTGATTTATATAATTTTAATATTTTATGTTTTAGTTAGTTTCGCGAATATTTTTGTTATCTCTTCAGGTGAAACAGGCTTGCTAAATTAAGAGAGCAATTATTTTGAATAGCATTGCACCAGTTAAAGCTAATTAAAAGGGGCAGAGGGATTAAATTTTAACCAGTCCTGGAAATAATTAATCTGCCTTCTATTATCTTGCAATTGAAAAAGGGGGCTGAAAAGCCCCCTGTCTCGATATTCTGTATCATCAGAATATTAGTTGTGATTTAGCTGCAACCGCCACCGTCACTCTTTGCTGACGGGCAGCCACCACATCCACTATCACTTGCTGGTGTCGGAATGTTATTAAATACGAATGTTGGCTGGCCATCGCCGTTATCAACAAAATCTATCTCAGCACCGCGCAGATGTTCGATAGTGTCTGAAGCTACAATTAATTTAACGCCGTCATTGTCGCGAACGAGATCATGATCCTCAAGTCTCTCGGAAAATGTCATGCCGAAGCTCATGCCACTGCATCCGCCTGGTTGT
>DAOVJH010000181.1 GCA_030673345.1 Pseudomonadota bacterium | reverse complement strand
TATGCTTTCTCTACCCGGTTGCGGCCATATTCTTTCGCCATATAGAGCGCTTTATCTACTCGTTCGAGCAGGCTCTCTACATCATCTTCCTCCTGGTTAAACTCGGAGACACCAAAACTGCTGGTTATATGGCCCACGGTTGAAAACTCGAACTTTTCGATATTGTCACGCAGGCGTTCAGCGTGGATCACGGCACCACTCAGGTCAGTCTCTGGTGCTAATATAATAAATTCTTCACCACCGTAACGGGCGAATATGTCTGCGCTACGATTAGCATTGGATACCAGCTCGGTGACCTTTTCCAGTACTTCGTCGCCAGCGAGGTGGCCAAAGTTATCATTGACGTCTTTGAAATGATCCAGGTCGAAGAAGATGATCGAAAATTTCCCGCCATAACGTTTGGTCTTGTCTATCTCCGCATCGAGAAAGTGAGCGAAGTGCAGGCGGTTATATATGTGTGTGAGTGAGTCTGTGTAGGCGATCTTGCTTAATTTTTCTCTCAATATATTGATATGAGCGAGCATCAGGCCAAATAAAAGGCCGGCGAATACAGGGATGATGAATGACGCGGCAGTGAAATCGATCTTGAGTACGTAGACGGTGTGGACGATGTTTAGTAGCGCAGTAATAACGCAGCACATGCTGACATACAGCAGGTAGCTGAATAGCTTTTGTCTGGTCGCAACTTCTGTATTCATAAACGTTGTCGAAATCAGTTTCTGATGATAGTGTAACTGCTCAATGTTACATCCTATCGCTAATTAGCTTTTTTTCATCGTATCGAATAGTTCGGGAGACTATTATGACAATAAAAAAAATGATCCATCGTATCTGTACCGCTTTTTTTATGCTGTTATACACGGCTCTTTTTTCGGCAGCGGTCGAAGCAAGACAGCTCGATGATGTCACTTTACCAGATAGTGTGACCATCGATGGTACTGATGTCGCATTACAGTTAAATGGCATGGGCTATCGCACCAAGTTTGTCTTTGATATCTATGTTGGCGGGCTTTATACAGAGTCAAGCGTTAAGTCGCGTGATGAAGCGCAGGCGTTAAACGGTCCAAAGCGGGTAGTGATGCATATGGTCTTTGATGAGGTCGAGCGAGAAAAGATCACTAATGGCTGGAATGACGGTTTTGAAGAAAATAACAGTGATGAACAGCTGGAAAAGTTACAGGCGCGCCTTAAAACGTTTAATAGTTACTTTCCCGATCTGAAAAAAAATGATGTGCTGCTGTTTGATTTTATCCCGGCAACAGGTACTCGTGTAACCATCAATGATGAAGTCAAAGGTATCATCGAAGGCGCTGATTTCTACTCAGCACTACTCGATGTCTGGCTGGGTGAAGAACCGGCAGATGATGATCTGAAAGATGCGATGCTGGGTGAGGTTGACGATTAATCTTCCTGTGTAGCCGTTTTAATCTGTTGCAGAAGCAAGTTGTTGAGCCGCATCACGAAATGTTGATTCGGCAACGACGCCAGTAAGTACTCTATCCCCGAAGATGAAACTGGGTACGCTCTGGATATTGTGTCTGCGTGCTGAGTTGAAATTTTCGAGCAGCCGCTGCTGATGTTTTTTATCTGTCCATGCTGAATCGATGGTCTGTTTATCTATATCACAGCACTCGGCGATCTCATTGAGTACCTGCCTGTCACCGATGTTTTCGCTGTCAACAAAATAAGCGCTGAATAATTTTTCGTGCAGCTTGTAAAATGTGTCACGGCCGCAATGTTTACTGGCTTCGGAGAGTAACAGCGCGTCCCTGGAATTAGTGATAAAGCTTAGTGGTGAGAGTGGTATGTTTTCTTCTGCGGCGATCCGCTCCAGGTTGGCCATCATCTGCTGCCATTGTTCAGACGGGTAATCTAGTGAGTCGATCGGTTCACCTTCGGCAGGTGTCTCTGGATGTATCTCAAGAAAGCACCAGTTGATCTTCAGGTCGTAACTGTCACGCAGTCGTAGCAGGCGATGATGTCCGACGTAGCAGAAAGGACAGATGTAGTCGCTGTATACGGTGATTTTTATCTCAGGTAAAGTCGCCATACGTTGCCACAAACATTAGATTGGATATAAGGGCCAAGTGATTGTTATCAAAAACTACTATAAACTATTCTTCTTTTTTCTGACATGGTTTTTTATATTCGGTTCAGCTCACAGTGGAGAGTTCGGCGTTGAATTGCATAGTGTTGAAATCGATGTAACTGCCGAAGCAAAAACAGGTTCAGTCAGACCCGCTGAAACCAAAACAGCCGAGTCTAAAACAGCTGAGTCTAAAACAGAATGGAACATGGGCATCGGACTGGGTGTACTGGATTATCATTATTATCCTGGCGCAAAACGGAGTAATCAGTTTGTTCTGCCAGTTCCTTATTTTACCTATCGTTCTCCCAGGTTTGAGGTGGATCGCGGCGTAAAAAGTTTTTTGTATAACACTGAAGAGATGGTTATCGATATAAGTGCAGATTTTGGTCTGCCGGTCGATAGTGATGATACGCTGGCACGACAGGGCATGCCAGACCTGGATCTGGTTCTGCAGATCGGACCGTCAATGGAATTCATGTTGAATGATAGAAGGGCTGATTATTTTGATGTGCGTTTTGAGCTTCCTGTACGTGCCGCTTTTGCTGTCGATATCGGAGAAGTGCAAAATATCGGTTACCTGTTTGAGCCGCGATTAACTTTTAATCATCGCCGGTTATCACGAACAGGACTGTCGCATAAAGGGTTAATAGGGCTTAAGTTTGGAACGCAGGATTATCATGCCTATTATTATGATGTAGCGTCTGAATTTACCACAGCCACCCGGGCTGAATATAAGAGTGATGCTGGTTTTAGCGGCAGCTTTTTAAACTATCGCATCACTTATAAAACGGATGATTTTGTTTACTGGGCTTTCATACGTTACCAGTCATTACGTGGTGCCAAATTTGAAGAGAGCCCATTGGTATTGCAGAAAGATTATTATTTCTTCGGCGTGGGTTTCTCCTGGATATTTGCTCAGAGCTTATAGCTGTGATCGTTTCCCGGTGATCGAAAATCGTCGTGTCACTTGAGCCACATGATCAATGCAAGGATATATAAGAGAGCGGAAAAGCTGAACCGGAGTGCCTGCTCTGAGATGCTGTGGGCTATTTTTGCGCCGAGTGGCGCGCACAGGAAGCTGCTGCCGGCGATGAATAGAAAGGCATCAAGCTGCAGGAACCCGATGGCGTGTTCGCGACTGAGCGGCAGATCGTAGCTGGCATATAGGTAGGAGAGTGTTCCGATCAGGGCGATGGGGAAGCCGCAGGCAGCTGATGTGGCGACAGCATTTCGCATCGATATGTTAAACCAGTGTAGAAAGGGTACGGTCATGGTGCCGCCGCCGATGCCGACCACTGTCGAAATAAAACCGATCACTGTTCCACCGGCAGCGGCAACCGTTTTTTTGATGACCATATCATGTTGTTCGGTCTGTTTTTTTAGCAGCAGGTTTGTCGCTACGGCAAATTCAAATACGACAAAAAATATTTTCAGGTGATCACTGCTTATAGAAGAGGCGAACAGGCCGCCGAGCCATGCACCGAGGATGATGCCCGGGCTCAGCGGCAAGACCAGTGGCCACAATACGGCCTTTTTTTTATGGTGTGCCCATGTCGAGGAGATCGAGGTTATGATGATGGTCGCCAGAGAGGTCGCTAGCGCCATCTGCATCAGGTACTGTGATTCGTGTCCCTGATTTGAAAAGATAAAAAACAGCACTGGTACGATTATCAGTCCGCCACCGATACCGAGCATGCCAGCCGCAATTCCGGCGCATGCGCCGGTCAGCACGTAAGTTAAGATATCCATATCGTTAAGCGTAAGCGTTTAACTGGCGATAGCGTCCTGGTGAATCTTTATTACCAGGTCACAGCTCAGGAAAGATGCGTTATCGGTTTCGCCAGAGATGACGGAAAAAGGCTGGTCTGGCTCTCCCATGTTGTCGAGTACGACACTGGCATCACTAAAATCATGGTCTTTGGTGTAGTCGTTAATCGTTATGACGGTGAGTAAGTTTGCCCCTTTCGATGACTTGATGCCATTTTCAGAATCTTCAAAAGCGATACATTCGTCTGCTGACAGACCCATCTCACGCAATGCGTAATCATAGATGTCTGGTGCAGGTTTTTTAGCCGGTACGATATCACCCGCTGCGATAACATCAAACCAGCCTATCGAGTCGGCACCTAAGGTGTGTGTCAGTAGGGCGGTTACGTTTTCAGGTGTCGTGGTGGTGGCAATAGCGAGGCGAAAACCGCGCTGTCTTGCTTCGTTGATCAGACGTTCGACGCCTGGACGCAATGGTATCGCGCCGGTCGACAGCAGTTCGGTGTAATGGCGTGTTTTTGCCTGGTGTAATTCAGGAATCTTTGTTTCAATATCATCAGGAACTTCATTTGCATCGAGAAATTTTTCGCAGAAAAATTTCATGCGTTCTTTACCGCCGGTTACCGCGAGCAGT
>DAOVJH010000434.1 GCA_030673345.1 Pseudomonadota bacterium | reverse complement strand
GCGAATGTTATTTATTGTTTCTTCAGGTATTTTTCGGGTGGTTTCTGCGCGCCCGGGCAATTGAGCCGAAAATATTCAAAGGGTTGCGTATCAATCCTCATCGCGGTTAAAGCGCCACCCCATAAACATCCGGAGTCGATGGCATAGGTATTATTGATGCTCGCTAAACCGGCATGCGGCAGGGTTGACCAGTGGCCAAAGATAATCGTATCTTGCTGTGATTTTCGGCCGGGTATTTCATACCATGGGAGCAGACCTTCTGGCTGGCTGCCGGGTGCTCCTTTAGCATTTAGTGCAGGTTTGCCATTCTCGTCGCAGTATCTCAGGCGGGTAAATATATTTGTAATGAATCGGTAGCGGGACCAGCCAGATAATGACTCATCCCACATAAACGGTTTATCGCCATACATATGCCGGTAAAAGTTTATATGGTTATCGCCCTGTAATATCTGCTCCATTTCTTTTGCAAGTTGCTGTGCTTTACTGATACTCCAGCTCGGGTGTATGCCAGCATGAAGCAGTGTAACGCCCATCTCGGTATCGTGGTGAAGCAGTGGCTGGTGACGTAACCAGTCAAATATTTTTTCCGCATCATCCGCCGCTAAAATGGCATCGAAGGTATCTTTTTTTCCGGGTTTTTGATGGCCATAGGCTGTAGCCAATAAGTGCAGATCGTGATTGCCAAGCACTGAAATAGCATTGCTCTCGAGTGAGCGAATGTAACGCAGAGTCTCTAATGATTTTGGACCGCGGTTGACCAGATCGCCGCAGAACCAGAGCTGGTCGCGGTCGCTGTTAAAATCTATCTGAGTTAACAAGTCTTTTAACTCGTCAAAACATCCCTGCACGTCACCGATGGCATAGGTTGCCATAGGTTTCTCCCCTGTAAAATTTTTATTTTTGTTTCTCTAACTCTATCAGTCTAAACCAGCCTTTAGCAAGTGCGGGTTCGTCCTGGACGAGGTGGAGTTCTGGGCAGGTTTTTAAAACATTTTCAAAAACAACATCGGTACGTGTGGCGAAATGACGGACAAAGATACTAAGCAGCCGGCGAACAATTGCTAACTGTCCCGGCCTGATAAATTTATCGAACAGATAGATCTTGCCGCCAGGTTTTAGTACGCGGTCGGCTTCTTGCAGCGCAAGTACGGGGTCAGGAACAACTGCGAGGATCAGGTGCATGATGATGATATCAAAGCTATTGTCCTGGAATGGCAGTGCCTGACTGTCAGCAACCTGAAAACTGATATCGAGGGAGGGTTCAGATTTATCTTCGGCGGCACGTTTTTTGGCCCGCCTTAACATGGCAGGTGTTATGTCTGTACCGATGTAACAAGCATCGGTCGGCAGGAAAGGAATGTCCAGGCCGCTGCCGATACCGTTGATAAGAATGTTTTTATTATTCGTGTCAGTAATACGTGAAAGGCTTTTTTCACGATAGAAATCCAGTGGACCGGAAACAAGGGCGTCATAAACGGGAGCCAGCAGAGTGTAGCTATGTTTTAACGCCATGGATCGTATCTGCCCGATTTTTTAGCAGGTATCTAGTGAAGTGTATTCGGAACGGTTAACTGGAATGCGGGTATCTCGGCATCAAATTTCTCGCCGCTATCAGAGACCATCTGGTAACTGCCATGCATGGTTCCGAACGGTGTATTCATAAATGTACCGGAGGTGTATTGAAAGCCTTCCCCGGGTTGTAAGTGTGGCTGTTCACCTATAACACCATCACCATTAACTTCCTGGGTCATGCCGTCACCATCGGTGATGACCCAATGACGGGTTAACAGTTTGGCTGGTAATGAACCATTGTTACGAATCGTTACGGTGTATGAGAAAACATAATGACTGTTCGCCGGATCAGACTGATCAGCGATGTAAGTTGGTAGAACCTGGATGTCGATTTTGTTCATCTGGATAGTTACCATGCTT
>DAOVJH010000240.1 GCA_030673345.1 Pseudomonadota bacterium | reverse complement strand
CATCGAAGCGCTTTATCATGGCACCGAAGGTTGCATTGTCTACTTCCTGTGCGGCCGCCGCTGCTTCCAGTGAATGGATGTCGCCGACATTCATCTGTAAGGGGTCAGCAAACATCTCCGTAAGCCCGGAGAGGTTTTCAGGTACCGTGGCAAAGGCATCATTGATCGCCTGCCAGAAATCAAAAACCGTTTCATCATCTGTGTTGCCGGCATCTTCACGAGCAAGCTGTGAGTACAGGGTATCGAGCGTGCCGACCACAACTTCTTTAGCGAGTACGCCGGAGATTACACCGAGTACTGCTGGCCAGTTATCTTCAGCGATGCCCATGGGTGCGAAAACAGGTGTCACGGTTTTGCTGATGACAGCGAGAACTGAATCGTTTGAGTTTTGCTGGCTGATGGATCCGTCGGTACCGATGGCACTGAGTACATTGATGATCAGTACCATTACTATGATGACCTGGCCGGCTTCTTTTATGAACAGGCGCACACGGTCCCAGGTACGTAGCAGGATGCCTTTCAGTGTTGGCATATGATAGGGCGGAAGTTCCATCATGAAACCGCTGCTCTCACCGGATAATATCGTGCGTTTCATCAGCAGACCCGTGAGCACAGCAACGATGATGCCGATAAGGTAAAGCGCAAACACCAGGTTTTGTCCGTTGTTTGGAAAAAATGCAGCGACGAACAATGCATAAACCGGTAGACGCGCACCACAGGACATGAATGGATTCATCAGGATGGTCAGTTTGCGCTCACGTTCATTTTCTAATGTACGTGTTGCCATCACTGCTGGTACGTTACAGCCAAAACCGACGATCAGGGGCACGAAGGCTTTTCCGGGAAGGCCAATGCTGCGCATGAAACGGTCCATGACGAAAGCAGCGCGTGCCATATAACCGCTGTCTTCTATCGCGGATAAGAACAGGTAGAGTGCTGCGATGATGGGGATGAAGGTAGCGACTATCTGAATGCCGCCGCCCAGACCATTCGCCAGGATGAGGCGCAGAAAGTCGGGTAAGCCGATACTGCCAAGCAGTTCAGAAAAACCATCGACAAAAATAGCGCCGGCGACGCCGTCAAAAACATCGATGAAGGCGCCGCCAAAATTGATAGTGAACATGAACATCATGTACATCACTAGCAGGAAAAAAGGCACGCCAAACAGGGGGCTTAAAACAAAGCTATCGATCTTATCGGTAATCGTTTTTCCCGCTTTTCCTTTTTCACTGATCACCGACTGCGCCAGTGCATGGGCATGACTGAAACGGCTGTCAGCGATATGGATGTCGGCTTCTTCGCCGGCACGTTCCTCGATGGCAATCTTCCATTCAGCGACAGTATCGAGTACGGAAGCGCCGCACTGTGCTTTTGCATTGCTGTCACTTTCCAGTAGTTTAAGTGCCAGCCAGTGCAGGTTATCTTTTGTGGCGGTACTGCATTTTTCCAGGCGAGGCATCAGGTCTGTTATCGCCTGTTCTACTATCTCATCATGTGCCAGGCGAAAACCGCCATGGTGTTCACCGCGGGTGATGGCAAGGATCTCCTGTTTGAGTTTGTCGATGCCCTCTCCTCTGATGGCGACCACAGGTACCACGGGACAGCCCAGTTCCTGAGACAGTTTTTTGAAATCGATATCGATGCCGCGTTTGCGTGCGACATCCATCATGTTCAATACCAGCACGATGGGTACACCCATCTCGAGCAGCTGAGCCGTTAGATACAGGTTACGTTCCAGGTTGGCGGCATCGACCACATTGATGATCAGGTCAGCATCGCGTGATAACAGGTAGTCGCGGGTAACCTCTTCATCGATCGAACTGGCGTCCAGTGAATAGATGCCGGGCAGGTCATAGGCTGTAACCAGGTGTGTATCTAGTTCGAAATAACCCTGTTTACGGTCAACGGTTACCCCTGGCCAGTTGCCGGTTTTCTGGCGGATGCCGGTAAAGGTATTAAATAGTGCCGATTTACCGCAGTTAGGGTTGCCCGCCAGTGCAATGGTCAGTGAACTGTCAGAAGCCTGGGCTTCATCTTTATCTTCACAGCAGCCCATGGTTAGCTTTCGAGGGGTTCGACGAGAAGTTTTTCTGCGATGCCGGGACCTAATGCAACACGTGTTCCGGCATTTTGGATGACCACGCTTTTGCCGCGGTGGTTGAGCATGTTGACGACTGTTCCAACGCGCAGGCCAAGCGATAACATGCGGCGCACCATCTGTTTGCCGCCTTCGATAGAAGCAATGCGTCCACTATGGCCGTTTTTCAGGGAAAGTAAGCTGGTTGTCGGTTGTATCTTGCTCATAAAAGCGGCTAAAGAACCATGGTGATGGGCGATTAATTGTTAAAGAGAATCGTTCTCATTCGTGATTAGGCTAATATTAGACCTATCTTAAATAGAATGCAAGAATCCCAAACTGGATAGGCAGGGGCTACAGTTTGTGTCGGATACGCCATTTTTTAGCTGATGGAGCAATGATTGGAACTGCTTATATTTTGATAAAAACTATAATTTTCAATTGTTTATAAAATAAAATGTTAGACTCTTTTTAGCTAATAAAAATGATGAAACGTAATGATGGGAAGTGATAAAGGTAAAAGATACACGCTACAGATCGCCATAAGTACATTGTTCATCGCGATAACCGTTCTTTTAGGTATTATCCTGAGCTGGCAGAGTTTTAAGAAAACGTCTGACATTATGCTGGACTCGGCTGATGATCTGTACAAGCAGATTACACAGGAACTTACTCTCGATTTCAAAGCGACCTACGGTCCGATTGCCGGCGGTTTAAGCCAGTTTCGCCTGTCACCGATTATCAGTGCAAAAACCTATGATGAGCGAATCGCTTATCTATCAAACTTCAAGGCCGTTCTACAATCTGATCCGTCAGTTTTTGCGGCCGGTATCGCGTACATGAATGGCGATTACCTGGGCACCTTATGGGCAGACACTAATTATGTGCGTGAGAAGTACAGCGTTCCTGATGGGGCTGCATTTATCGTCTTCTATCTGAAAAGGTCGGAACCAGAACCGGGTTTTGAACAGGGGAAGATGTATGCAATCTATTTTGATGAAAGATTAAATGAGATATCTCGAAGTGCCGGTGAACCGTCACAGTTTGATCCGCGTTTGCGTCCCTGGTATCTGCAGGCGACAGATATTCCGCATGCGACTAAACCATACCTGTTCTATGACAGCAAAATAGTTGGTCTGACTGCGATGAGCAAGACCAGCGAACCGGGTGCGGTGGTGGTGTTTGATATAACGCTGGAAAATCTGAGCAAGACGATCTCAAAATATCAGGTAACACCCAGCTCAGAAGTGGTGCTGATTAATGCAGACGGCCAAACTTTGGCTTATAAACATCAGGATAAAGTCGTCGTGAGTGATCCCGAAACGGCTGCGGGTGAAACACTGCAGCTGGCTGATCTGACACAGCTTGGCAGTCGTGTGCTAGAACATGTCAGTGAATTTATCGAAGTAAAAGAACAGGATTTTGACTTTGAATATGAGGGTATGCCCTGGGTTGGCAGTATGCGTATCGTCGCAAAGCCGGGCAATGTTGATCTGTATGCGCTGATGCTTTCACCTGTCGAAGAACTGGTGGCTGATGCTGTCGCTATCCGTTGGCAGTTAATAATGATCGTGCTCGTCGTGGTTATTATTTTTATACCGGTTATCT
>DAOVJH010000260.1 GCA_030673345.1 Pseudomonadota bacterium | reverse complement strand
GGATAGAGAAATCACATGCTTACAAACTGCTTCAGAAACAGGATAATTTTTTCACCTTATTTGCCTTGCGAGTTTTCCCCGCCTTTCCGCACTCCCTGGTCAATTACAGCTCAGGCATACTAAAAGTTAAACTGAGTCACTTCATACCAGCAGCAATCCTGGGCATCTCCATAAAATCTTACATATATTCAAAAGTAATCTACAGCGCAACAACATCTGCATCGTTAGAAGACCTGTTAGATATTTCTACCTATGGGCCATTGATACTACTATCCGTCGTTACCCTCGCAGGTGTTCTCATCAAATACAAAATAACACGTAAGCAGAAAGTTTTATAACGTCTAAAAGCCATGTATCAATCATGGCTTTTAGACGACTGGATCATAGGAAATTAAAAGATAGCAGTAACCGGGCACTTATTGCAGTATTGGTGCCTCAGATGATTCGTAACCGAAAAAATCTTTTAACAGAACGGAGTAGCACCATAATCCTTAGCACTTGACTATAACGGAGCTGTAATTATTTCAAGTTACTCAAGAAAACTCAGCATTGTGATATATATTCTGCACGTCATCGAGATCATTCAGCATTTCCAAAAACTTATCAAACATCTCTACATCTTCACCAGTAACCGGTGAGCTGTTTTTTGGCAGGAACTGTATCTCATCTACTTCGAAATCAATCTCACCAAAACCTTCCGTTAATGCATTTTTAGCCTTGAAGTATTCAGTGTGTGGCGCGAACACGGTAATTTTACCGTCGTCGCTTTCGATGTCTGTAACATCGACATCTGCCATCAGCAATGCTTCAAGCACGGCTTCTTCATCGTCATTATTAAACATAAAGATGCAGGAGTGATCGAACATATGGCTGACCGTACCTTCAGTTCCTATCTTGCTCTTTGTTTTGGTGAAACACTGACGCACATCGCCAAAGGTACGGTTTGGGTTATCCGTGAGACAATCGACAATTACCATGCTGCCACCTGGACCATAACCTTCATAACGAGCTACGGAGAAGTCTTCACCACCACCGCCTTCAGCTTTTTTTATCGCTTTATCTATAACGTGGCTGGGCACCTGGTCTTTTTTGGCGCGTTCGATCAGTCCTCGTAAGGCTAGATTACCATCGGGGTCAGAACCGCCCTCTTTTGCGCATACATAAATTACACGGCCATATTTGCTGTAGACCTTGGCTTTGGCATCCGACGTTTTAGCCATCGACTCTTTGCGGTTTTGATAGGCTCTGCCCATTACACTATTACTCCAGTGAAAAAGTTATTAATACAAAGTTTACAGGCAAGTTCCTGTGTTGGGAATCTGTCTCTTCATGAAGATATCTTCATATACGTATCAACCCTATATTGTATAGGTAGTATCCCTATTTATACAAATACCCTTATAAGTGTTGGAATACGCCGTCGAGTACGGCTGGATTAACTCGATAAACATAAGACCAACAATTCAATTTAAGGAATAAAAATGAAATTTAACCCGGTTTATAAAAATACTTCATTGATCCGACTGGCACTCATAAGTGGCAGCCTGTTATTCAGTGTAAACAATATCGCTTTGGCTGACGATGATGACGATGCAGACGACAATATAGTTAGAGCCATCCTCAGCCCGCCCGTGGTTTCAAACGGCCTTATCGCTGGTGAGCCTACTGAATTTATCGGCGTTCTGGCAGTAGAAGATGCACCCCCAGGTCTGGCCATGGATCCTGAAAACAGAGGCTTCAGAATTCCAGCCGGTGGCCGTATGGAAGTCGAAGTTGGCGGCACCTTCGAACGCAATGGTGTCGATAATGGCAAAGCGTTCCGTGCTATCAACAGCAACGCCAACTTTGTGCTGGTGACTGGTCTTCCGCAGGCACCTATTACTGCACCTGCAGGTGATGGCGTACAACACGGCAACTACACCATCACCGATGATGGCAACAAGATCATCACGGTAACACCTAATGGTGGCAGAGGAAAAAATGGTCTCGAAGGTAAACGCGCTAAAAAAATTGGTATCAAACTTGTCCATATTCGCCCAAGACCGGGCACTGATGAAAGCACATCCGCTTTTACTAACGGGGCAGCGGGCACACTTGGCACGCTGGCGGTTCGAATCTACAAAGCCAACGGCAAACTCAGTAAAAAAGGTTCTGCTTCGACTACTTTCCCGGCAAGCGTAGGACCGGTAGCAGGTTTCACAAATGCCGGTCTGGCCACAGGCGGTCAAGGCAACCCAGCGACAGATACAGCTGAACTGGTTGAGTCAGTCAACTTCCAGCATGTCGCTCCGGGTACCGAGTTAACTAACACTGTAAAAGGTGTAACTTTCTCTGAAGGCGCACCGTATGCACCACGCTACCTGTTGTTTGATGCGCTGGCAAACCAGCCTGATTCATTCATTCCACAGAAAGGTATTGCGAATATAGGTTATATCCCAAGCGCAGACCCTAAACATGTGCATATGGTTCAGGACACCAACGCAAACGGCATACCTGATGCAGGTGACACCATCATCGGTCACACGGTTATCAGTGGCCCAGAGGGCTCTAATCCTGAGATACTGCCTAGCGATGCGTTAACCGCATCAGGTGATGGCATCACTGGTCCAAATGGCAGCCTTTATAATGTGCCCGTTCGTATCGGCGACCAGGAAGGTGTTTACCGTATTACAGTGATGCTGAACGGTGGTAGAGTGGCACCAACCTCTATTACCACCATCATCGCCGAATATGATGATGAAGATAGTGATGATGGCGATGATCATGATAAAAAACATGACGATTAAAAAAACATTATCATTTTATTGAAAAAAGAGCCCTGTTCGCAGGGCTCTTTTTTATTAAAGACACATGATGCTGGTCTTTTGACCTGTATCAATAATATACCTTCTCGCCTGAATACAATGGTTATAGGAGGTGTGTTATGTCATTACTTACTTTAACAGTGGTACTCGCGCTAGTCGCGACCGTTGCTACACTGGCGTGGGGTGTTGGCTCCATGGCTATGGGTGGATCCTATGATGAAAAACACAGCGAAAAGCTGATGTTCACGCGGATTGGTATTCAGACATTTGCTTTTGTTATGCTTTTAGTTGCAGTGTATCTCAGTAGCGTAGCCTGACACTTATTTAGAGTCGTTGAAGTTACAACCAGTGCCAGAGATGGTACTCGAGGGTGGTTATGCCTGAAATGTTCAAGGTCGACTTTTTCAGGCGCGCGGTGTTTCGCCCGCGCCGCTCATCGTCATTTCTCATTCAAAAACCAGCCTGCCCAAATTCTGTTCAATAAATTAGTGCTTTATAAAGAATCATTAAAATAAGTATCTATAATAATTATTAGAATAATGACGGGTACTTAACTGACCGATGCGTATCAAAGATACGTTTTAAGGGGAATACAAATGGCAATGATCATACAGACGGTAGATGGTGTCGTCTCTAACAAATTCGATATTAAACAGTCTGCACTTAAGTTTGGCCGAACAACAGAT
>DAOVJH010000359.1 GCA_030673345.1 Pseudomonadota bacterium | reverse complement strand
GAATTATCCGCAGTTAATGTGGGCCATGCTGATCTGATATAGACAATCATGGATATGATCGTGAGTATTGCCGCCCATACGAACAGGCCGACGCCGAACCTGTAGGTTGGCAATCCGAAGATATCCTGGCCATAGATCAGGAACAGGAGTGCGAACATCTGCCCTACCGTTTTGGCTTTGCCGAAAAAGGAAACGGCGACCACATCACCATGCCCCATGGCTGTCATCCATTCTCGTAGTGATGAGATGAATATCTCACGTGAGATGATGATTAATGAGGAAAATAGCAGCCAGTTATTATCCGGATAACGGGTCAGGATCAATAATATCGCGGTTATCACCATCAATTTGTCGGCCAGCGGATCGATAAAGGCACCCAGTGTGGATTGCTGGTTTAACTTGCGCGCCAGGTAACCGTCGAACCAGTCTGTTATTGCGGCAAACCAGAAGACAAAGGTTGCTAATGCCGGTGCCCAGCTATATGGCAGGTAGAACACTGCTATAAATACAGGAATCAGGATGATTCTGAAGGTGGTTATCGCGTTAGGTATATTCATATTAACTGACTTCATACTGCCATTTCATTGCGTCATTCCAGCGTTTTTTTGGCCGGAATCCAGTGTTGTTGAATTTTACTTCATTTAAGCACTTAGATGGATACCGGCCAAAAACATGCCGGCATGACGTTTATCTGTTCATACCGGTAATAAGGTTTATCTGTTCATACCGGTAATAAGGTTTATCTGTTCATACTGGTAATAAGGTTTATCTGCTCATACTGGTGATAAAGTTTATCTGTTCATACTGGTAATAAGGTTTGTCTGTCCATGCCAGTTTTACGTTTATCTGTTTAATTTAAGTTCTGTTTAAACTTCGGTAATTATCATTGCTGCTTTTAATATCAATCACCGGCATGAAACTGATCGTAAACATCTTGTGCCAGCTTTTTACTAATTCCAGTTATTTTAGCAATATCTTCGACGCCTGCCTGTGTTATTCCCTGAATTCCGCCAAAATGTTTCAACAAAGTCTGGCGGCGCTTGGGCCCCAGGCCGCTGATGCCTTCTAGCGGTGATGTGCGGCGTTTTTTTGCACGTTGCGCCCGGTGACCGCTGATAGCAAAACGATGTGCTTCATCACGCACCTGCAGGACCAGGTTAAGTGCAGCTGATTCGATGGTGAGATACAGGTCCGGCCGGCCATCACTGAAGATAAGTTTTTCCAGACCGGCTTTTCGGCCTTCGCCTTTGGCGACACCGATCAGCAGAACAGAATCGATCTCCAGCTTTTCAAATACTTCGATCGCCTGTTTGAGCTGGCCTTTACCGCCGTCGATGAACAGTATATCGGGCAGTTTCTGCTCTGATTTTTTTGTTTTCTTAGCTTTCTCTGATCGAAAGCGTCTTTCCAGTGCCTGCTTCATGGCAGCGTAATCATCACCGCCGGTAATACCAGTGATGTTATATCGCCGGTAGTCTGTTTTAAATGCGCCTTCCGGTGTAAAGACCACGCAGGAAGCAACGGTTGCCTCACCTTGTGTATGGCTGATGTCAAAACATTCCAGGCGCACTGGGATCTCGTCTAGTTGCAGCGCTTCCTGTAATGCTTCGAATCGCTTGAGCAATCCAGAGCGTGAAATAAGTTTAGTTTTCAGCGAGTTATCAGCATTATTTAATGCCATTTCTAACCACTTGGCACGTTCTCCCCTGACCTTGCTGGTTAGTTTTACACGGTGTTTTGACTGTTCACCAAGCACGTCTTCGATGAGTTTACTGTCTTTTGGTGCACTGGAAACGATGATTTCACCGGGCACATCACGCTTTAGATAAAACTGCGGGATAAAGGCTGTGAGGATCTGTTCGGTGCTCAAGGCTTCGGGTAGTTTTGGATAAAAACTCCGGTTACCCAGGTTGAGCCCATTTCGTATATAAAACACCTGCACGCAGGCCTGCCCGGCATCGGTACTGCAGGCGATGATATCGATATCACCCTTATCGGCGCTGATATGCTGTTTCTCCGTTACCTTTCGCAGACTGATGATCTGATCACGATAGACCCCGGCTTTTTCAAAATGCTGCTTATCCGCTGACTTCTCCATGTCTTTGACCAGCTCATCGATGATCTGCTCACTCTTGCCCTGTAAGAACAGCACCGCATGGCTGATGTCTTTACGGTATGCCTTTTCAGTTATGTAACCGACACAGGGCGCTGTGCAGCGTTTGATCTGGTATTGCAGGCATGGGCGTGAACGGTTGGCGAATGTGCTGTCTTCACACTGGCGGATGAGAAACATTTTCTGCAACAGGTTGATGCTTTCCCGTACAGCATGTGCGTTTGGATAAGGCCCAAGGTATAACCCCTGCTTTTTACGTGCGCCACGATGCAGCGCGATACGTGGATAGGCTGCTTTATCTGAAACGAAGATATAGGGATAACTTTTGTCATCTCGCATCAGCACGTTGTAACGCGGCCGCAGTTCTTTGATCAGGTTGCTTTCCAGCAGTAAAGCTTCACCTTCGGTATGCGTGATGGTGATGTTTATATCGGCTATCTTTGAAACCATCACCTGCGTTTTTGGTGACAGTCCG
>DAOVJH010000301.1 GCA_030673345.1 Pseudomonadota bacterium | reverse complement strand
TTTAGCTTTTCTCTGCGCCCTCTGTGCCTCTGCGGTTCAAGCTTTTAAAGTTTCTAAGCTCCGCTAAGGCTCAGTAACAGATGTTTCTGGTATCTTATCTACTTCAGCTTTTCCCCGCGATGTATGCAGGCAATACCAAACGTCATATTGCTGTAACTCACGTTCTCTAGTCCGGCTGAGCGAATCATCTCCGCCATCTCTTCCTGCGCCGGAAATTCCCGGATGGATTCGATCAGGTAGGTATAGGCATCCGGGTGGCCTGCAACGGCGGCACCCAGTCGTGGAATAACGATCCGTGACCAGGCGTCATAGAAAGGGCGTAGCCAGAAATAGGGCGTACTGAATTCAAGGCAATAAAAGCGACCGCCGGGTTTTAGTACGCGTGTTATTTCTTCCAGGGATTTTGCAATGTCTGTGGTATTTCTGATACCAAATGAAATAGTTAAGACATCAACGCTTTCATCTTCAAGCGGGATGTCTTCAGCCGCTGCTGCTATATAACTGCAAGCACTGCCAAGGCGTTTCTCTGCAACGGCCATCATCTCTTCGGAAGGGTCGAGCAGCAGCACTTTTCTTTGGCCGTCGATTAGTGCTTTGGCTATATCGCCGGTACCGCCTGCCAGATCAACGAATGTTTGGTCAGCAGCTGCGTCCCCATTTGCTTTATTCACTTCCCGGCAAAAAAGCCATTTCCAGAAGCGGTGTACACCCATGCTCATCAGATCGTTCATAAGGTCATAACGTCCGGCCACGCGGTTGAAAACGCTGCGCACCAGTTTTTCGCGCTCTTCAGTTGTAACCTTGTTCTGACCGAAGGTGTTGGAAAGACGATGCTTCATGATAAATGTGTCATAAGGTAAGTACCTGATTGGTGTGAACTAACCAGGGTAGAGTAGTAATGCCCAGTAGTAGAATAGTTGAGCTTAGCAGAAGCACTCTTTTAGGGTTAGGGCCTACTTTCGAAAGGTAGATGCTAAATACTATCGTCAGTACAAAAGCGATGGTTTGAAGGTAGGGAACACTGTGATTAATCGAAAGACCTGCACCGATAAGAAGCAGGGCAGTAGTAAATAGCAGTACGGAGACCTGACAGGTTTTTTGTTTTCCATAACGAACGCAGAAAGATTTTTTACCTGCTAGCCGGTCTGTTTCAAATTGTGGTGGTTGGTGAGACAACAGTAATGAAACGGCCAGTGCGGCAAATGCAAGCATGCCCATCACCGCGGTAAGATTAAGTTCGAGTCCTGATACAAACCACAGGCAGCCAAAAACACCGGGGCCGTAACAGATACCGGTAACCCATTCACCCATCCAGCTGTACGAAAGAGGTGACTTACCCGCATTGTATAGATAACCCAAACCGATCAGAGGCATCGCAATAAAAACTATCCATAACCTGTCACCGATGATCAGTACAGATAATCCGATTATTCCGCCAAGAAAAAAACTGATCAATGCGTGAATAGTGACTGGTCGAGTGTTGCCATCATGTACTCTGACCCAGGAATCCATTTTCTCTATATCAGCGCCGAGGTTCCAGTCACTGACATCGTTGAACAGGTTTATCGCGTGCTGTAATAACACTACCGCCAGGGTAGAAAATATCAGCCCTTGTTTCCAGACAGGCGTTTCACCGGCCAGAACGATAACCGCTATAGCCGGAAGGATAGAGATAAGATAGATGGCAGGATTGAATACCTGCCACCATTTAATGGTTGTCTTCGTCAAAATAGCTTTTGGGGCGGGGTAGCTTTGCTGTAGGTGCGCCTGAATATAGAATCAGCATTCGCACGATGCACGCATACTCTGACACCGTTGCACGAATGCCATAAAATCCATCCTGGCGCACCTACATATTTATGCAGGAACTGCCTGTGTTTTAAGCGCTGTAAGCTCATTTAATGCAGATTTGAACCAGTTCATGTGCTGGCTTTCCGAGTCAACAACGCGCTGATAAACCTCTGCTGCTGCATGGTTTCCGTTTTTCAATTCGCGGTCACGAAACTCCGGATAGATGTTTAATGCTTCACGTTCTTCAACCGTAATAGCCACTTTAAGTGCTTTTTCGATCACGGCATCCGGGTTCATCTTGATCAGTGCATCGCAATTAGCCTGAATGGTTTTCAGTGCGGTAATGGCGCGTTCGGTGTCTGCACCATGTGCTGGTGTACCAATATTCTCGTATAGCTCCCTCAGCCAGACTGCATGCAATTTTTCTTCACCGGCAACCTTTCTGAACAGGCTGGCTAACTCGGGATAACCGGCTTTTTCTGCCCAGCGTGCAAACTCAGGATACATCACCTGGTTTTCATACATCTCAACATCGATAAATGACTCGGCCGTCTCGCGGCTATCTTCACAGGGCGTTGCTGCGGCGAAACAGTCAAGGATCATCTCTTCGGTAACTTCTGGTTTTTGCATTGTTTTCCTCATCGTTATTATTGTTGTAGCGACACGGTTTTACAGTGCTGCTACAGATAAAAAGGGTTGCCTGAAAACATTAATCGGCGCTCATCAGCGATATTTACAGCTGATGTATCGATCCGTCGTCAGATGGACACGGTCTCGTAATTACAGAACTGACACAATAGACAATTATGAGTTACTTTGTCTATAGCAATCCGCGTGATTTTATAGAAAAAAGTGTGTGATATGACACATAGATTTCTCGCAACTTGACGTATATCAACTTCTGGATTGTATCTTAGGCGTATCCTCCTATCCCTACGGGGATTAACCTCACTAATAATAATTTTTGGTATAAAAAAGCGGAGAAAGTTTATGAATACCTTTACCACACGTGCGTTATCTGTGTGTACCGGACTAGCGCTGGGCCTGTCAGTATCGACAGCAGCATGGTCGGCAAAATCACTCGAAGACGTCATGAAAGATCGCGGTCTGACGCAGAAAGATATTCTTGCTGCCGCGAAGACCTATACACCGACAGGTGGTCGTGATGAATACCTGGCGTTCGCATCAGGTGGTCAAAGTGGTCATGTAATCGTGTACGGTATTCCGTCCATGCGCATATTGAAATACATCGGTGTCTTCACACCGGAGCCA
>DAOVJH010000255.1 GCA_030673345.1 Pseudomonadota bacterium | reverse complement strand
GCAAATACAGCAACAAACAGTACCGTACGGCTATTCGTAAAAAGTTTTATCTTTCTCAATCGCATACTCTATACTTTCCTTATCACTTGCCTGTTCTTTCGTCTATCCGAAGATCTGCTAACGGAATTTGCATCGCGGTAACAAACTCACGCAGGATATCACGTGCCACTTTTTTCTCATCTGCTACTTCAGCAGAAACGGCAACGAGGTACGCCTGCGGCGTACCTTTCAGAATCGCTGCCAACTGCAATACTTTAGCCTCATATTTATTCGTTGTCACCTGACCACCGATGACATACCAGTACCAGACTAGGCGTTTTTTCAGCTTACCCTTCTCCAATAACTGTTCATTGATATCGTAATCGAGCACTTGCCTATTCCTGGCACGTGTATATTTCGGCCGCCATACTTTCCTGTTACTGATCCGGTTATTAACATTGATGACTTCTTCACCTTGCTTCTGCCTCAGATAATAAGCAACGAACAGGCTCACTGATTCCGCCTGCCTGCTGTAATCTGCCTTCCCGGCAATCGCACCTTTATAAATCGGCAGCCAGTCATTACCACTCTCGGCCGGCCCCATCCAACCATCGACACCAGAAGGCATAACGATCATACTATCGGAAGTCGCAGGGTACTTCTGGTTATTATTCTGATAGACCAGTAAAGGCCCAGCTGCAATGAACAATGCAGACAGCAAAACCACAAGGGCCAGTTGAATCGGCCGGCTTTCACAGCTGCCAGCAGGCTTTAAACAGCTACCGTCTTTCTCCTCTGCAACAGCTGCAGCCCGGTAGTAACGTGTATCAAGAAATAACAGGATGGCCACCAGGGTACCAAAGACATACCAGCCGAGCATCATGTGATCGGATACCCAGGGATGCTGCATCTCCGTCGTGTAACCAACATATACCACCATGAATACTCGGATGATATTTGCAACCAGGGCGGTAACAGCAGCAACCACTACGACAGCTACTCTTGCCGGAAGCGTCACATAATTCATATAGGCATAGAGTGAACCGAGCGTCAGTGATGCCAGCAGATAGCGCAGACCACTGCAGGCCTCCTCAATCGAGAAAATACCTGCAGGTACCACGATCCAGTTTTCCTGGCGAAATGCCGGTATCTCTATCAGTCGTGTTATCCAGAAGACGACATCGGCAGTAATGTCCTGCAGAAGCGGTGACAGCGGAAACCATACAGGAATCGCAAAAACGACAAACAGTATCGGGAATGCCAGCAACCGCATCACCTGGTGACCGGCTATCGCCCACACCGTGGTCAGTAAAACAAGCAGTAGACCGATAGACTGTAATACCTCGACATCGACCAGTACTGCCACCAGCCAGCTTAGACTTGAAAACAGCACTAATGGCAATACGGCGTAACTCGGACAGGGACTGACTTCAGCCAGACGTTTACGATTACTGAAAATAAGATAAGCGGATATCGCCAGCACGAGGTAACCATGCGCATACTCACCGCCATCAAGGTCATTCCACAGATCAGCCAGGTAAATAATTGTTTGTCGATAGAATACAGCGGCCAGCAGTAATAAAAAAGCGATGGCAAAACCGGCATTACGCCAGCTCAAATCCACAACTTTAGTGTTCACGATTTGCCAGGCTCTGGCAAATCAAGTTTTTTCACCAGCTGATACAGTGAAGGGCGGCTTATGCCCATGGCCTCCGCCGCGTGGGTAACATTATTATCATGTATCGCCAGCGCACGCAGGATGACCTCACGCTCTACCTGTTCTCGTGCACGACGCAGGTCTAATGACTGACTATCACTTTCATCTTCATCAAACCCCAGATCTGTTTCTGATATGCGACTGCCTTCTGCAAGCACGACCGCACGTTTGACGCGATTTTCCAGTTCACGCACATTGCCAGGCCATGGGTACATATCAATTTGAGCGCGCGCCTTTTCTGTATAACCGCGGAAGCTGCGCGCATTTTTCTGGCTGAGGCTATCGAGGAAACTCTGCGCCAGCAACAGACGGTCGCCTTCACGGTCACGCAATGCAGGTATCGGAATAACGATCTCACTGATACGGTAAAACAGGTCTTCTCGAAATTCGCTATCTTTGATCAGCTGACTCAGATCACGGTGGGTTGCACAGATGATGCGAACATCGACTTCGATGGTGCTGCGTCCACCCAGCCTTTCGACCACACGTTCCTGTAAAAAACGCAGCATCTTTGCCTGCAGAGGCATCGGCATATCACCGATCTCATCGAGGAAAAGCGTACCGCCATTGGCCGATTCTATCTTGCCTTTTGTCTGCTTGACCGCGCCCGTAAACGCTCCTTTTTCGTAACCGAACAACTCACTCTCAAGCAGGTTATCCGGTATTGCAGCACAGTTCAGCGCAATGAAAGGTTTATCCGAACGCGGACTCAAGCGATGCAATGCCTGTGCGATCAATTCTTTACCGGTACCACTTTCACCCAGTACCAGGGAGGTTGCTTCAGATGGTCCTACTTTCTCCACCAGCCTGCAGGCTGACAACATGGATTTACTGGCACCGATAATACCATCGAGCGGCGAGTCGCTCCCCAGCGTTGCCAGCCGCCGGTTTTCCGCTTCGATCTCATATAACTGGTAAGCACGATCGACGATCAGCCCAAGCACTTCCGGCTCGATCGGTTTCTGATAAAAGTCGTAAGCACCAAGCGAGATAGCTTCCAGCGCATTCTGCCTGTCATCATTACCCGTCACTACGATGACTTTCGTATGCGGTGCGATGTCGAGTATTTCTTGCAGTGCGGCCAGGCCTTCGCTGGCGTTTGCCGGATCCGGCGGCAGCCCAAGGTCGAGCGTTACGACAGGCATTTTATGCTGTCGCATTTGCTCTATAGCCGATGCACGGTCACCTGCCAGAAAAACCTGGTAGCCTTCGAAAGACCATTTCAATTGTTTCTGAATGCCGGGGTTATCCTCTACAACCAACAGCGGTTTTAACGTATTGTCTACCATAACTCGTTTTAATATTTCCTTAATTCAACTTCATTGACGATGGCTGTTTTGCTAAAGCACATCGGCTGGAATCTGTAATGAGATTATAGCGCCTTTTCCTGCTTCGCTCTGTACAAATATATCGCCACCCAGCTGCCTTAGAAACTCACGACTCTCATACATACCGATGCCCATACCTGCATTTCCTTTGGTGGTATCAAAAGGTTTAAACAGACGGTTACGTATAAAGTCATCATCCATACCATGACCGTTATCGATGATACCGATCACATGTTTATTTTTTGATGTCGACAAAGTGATCGTTATGTCGCCATCATCTGCTGTCGCCTGCTGCGCATTTTCGATCAGATGAGCGAGCACGTTTTTCAGGCGGCCTTTTTCCAGGGTAGAAACGACAGGCTGAGAAGGTATCTGAAAAATTGGCGATGGCAGCTGATGCTGCTTTGAAGCAACAACTGTCTCCACCAGCTCAACCAGGTCGACCGGGACTTTCTTTTCATCCTGAGCCCGACGATTTCTTAGCTGTGCCAGCAAACGATGGATATCTGCTGAAGCATTTTC
>DAOVJH010000044.1 GCA_030673345.1 Pseudomonadota bacterium | reverse complement strand
ATGATCACCGAACCGGCAGCGAGGAACAGCAGGGCTTTAAAGAAAGCATGTGTCATCAGGTGGAACACAGCGGCTGAGTATGCAGAAGCACCCAGTGCAACAGTCATATAACCCAGCTGAGACAAAGTCGAATAAGCGACAACACGTTTTATATCATTCTGCACGATACCGACCAGCCCCATGAGTAAGGCGGTCAATGCACCGATGACGATGATAAAACTTAATGCAGCTTCAGATAACTCGAACAGTGGCGACATGCGTGTCACCATGAAGATACCCGCAGTCACCATCGTCGCTGCATGGATCAGTGCAGAGATCGGTGTCGGGCCTTCCATCGAATCAGGCAGCCAGACATGTAAAGGAATCTGTGCAGACTTACCCATGGCACCGATGAACAACAGAATACAGATAACGCTGACCACATTCCATTCAGAGCCAGAAAAAATGCTCATGGTCTGCGATGACATCGCATCAGCCTTGGCAAATACTTCGTAATAATCAAGGCTGCCGGAATACATTACTACGGCGGCGATACCTAAAATAAAACCAAAGTCACCGACACGGTTAACCAGAAATGCTTTCAGGTTTGCATAAACAGCCGTCGGGCGAACTGACCAGAAGCCAATCAACAAATATGAGACCAGGCCCACTGCTTCCCAACCGAAGAACAGCTGCATAAAGTTGTTAGACATCACCAGCATCAGCATGGAGAAAGTAAACAGTGAGATATAACTGAAGAAACGCTGGTAAGAATTAGTACCGGCGAGACTTTCTTTTGGCCAGTTATGCAGATCATCTGCCATATAACCGATAGTATACACATGCACCATCAGCGAAACACCGGTGACCACTGACATCATCATCACGGTGAGGTTGTCGATCAGGAAACCGACTTCAAAACGGATGCCGTCAGACACCATCCATTCATAAACAGACTGGTTATAAGCCGGTGCGCCATCCCATACATGATGACTAAGTGCTATAAGCGACAGCACAAATGAAGTACCGACACCTAATATAGTGACAGTGTGCGCACCCTTACGGCCTATCTGCGCACCGAAGAAACCGGCAACGATAGCGCCGAACAGCGAAGCAAGTGGAATGGCGAGATATAACTTATCCATCATAGAGTCCATCAGGCTTATCCTTTTAATGCGTCGAGTTCTTCGACATCGATGGTGCGGCGGCTTCGGAACAGGGTAACAAGTATCGCCAGACCGATAGCAGCTTCAGCAGCTGCAACAGTAAGAATAAAGAACACGAAGACCTGGCCAGCTGAATCGTTTAGATAATGAGAGAAAGCGATAAAATTAATGTTTGCCGCGAGCAGCATCAATTCGATACACATCAACAAAACGACGATATTTTTTCTATTAAGAAAAATACCGGCGACGCTGATAGCAAACAGAATTGCACCCAGAGTTAGATAACTGGTTAAACCGATCATTTCAGTACCTCGGCATCAGACTCGATGATTTTCAGACGGTCATCACGCTTCACTTTAATCTGTTTGCCTGGCGTCTGATATTTTGTTGCTGGCCGTCTGCGCAGTGTTAACGATATAGCGGCAATGATTGCTACCAACAGGATGATGGCTGCAATCTCAAAAGCCAGCACATAATCGGTATATAGTATTTCACCCAGCGCTTCCGTATTACTGTAGTCAGCAGCATGCTTCACTGCATTATCCAACGCAGCCGTACCCATCACATCGGGACCGACAGGACCCACCACGTAGACCATTAGTCCAAGCATCAAGAGTGCAAATAGAATACCCACCGGCAGATAAGAGACAAAGCCTTCACGCATCTTCGCAACATTGATATCCAGCATCATCACCACGAACAGGAACAGTACCATTACTGCGCCGACGTATACCAGGACCAGGGTAATAGCTAAAAATTCTGCTTCCAGCATCAGCCAGATCGCAGAGCAGCTAAAAAATGTCAGCACTAGAAACAATGCAGAATGTACCGGGTTCCTGGACGCCACCACACCGAGTGCAGCGGCAACCGTCACACCGGCAAAAGCAAAAAATAAAAAGTCAGTAATCGTCATGCTTTTTTCCTAAGTTACATTCCTAGCGGTAAGCCGCATCCGCCTGTTTATTGGCAGCAATCTCTGCTTCGTATTTATCGCCGATCTCGAGCAGCTTTTCTTTCGTCATTACCTGCTGACCATGCTCTTCGAAGTGGTACTCAAAAATATGCGTCTCTACGATGGCATCTACCGGGCAGGCCTCTTCACAGAAACCGCAATAGATGCACTTGAATAAATCGATGTCGTAACGTGTCGTGCGACGCGTACCATCTTCACGTTCTTCTGAATCGATGGTGATCGCCAGCGCAGGACAAACCGCTTCACACATCTTACAGGCGATACAGCGCTCTTCCCCGTTCGCATATCGGCGCTGCGCATGCAGACCACGGAAACGCGGCGACATCGGTGTTTTCTCTTCTGGATACTGGACAGTAATTTTCCGCGCAAACAGATAACGGCCGGTAACACCCAGGCCTTTAAATAATTCCCAGAAAAGGAAGCTCTTGAAAAAATGTTTTATTGTTTCCATATCGCTACCTATACCGCCCAGGGACCAACTTCAGCCACGACCATCACGGCTTCAACAAACAGCCAGACGATGGTGACAGGAATAAATACTTTCCACCCTAAACGCATAATCTGGTCATAACGATAGCGCGGGAAGGTGGCGCGGAACCAGAGGAAACAGAAAGCAAAGATACAGGCCTTGCCAAAGAACCAGAAGAAACTGGTGGCAGCCAACCAGTGGTCCGCATCCAGTACACCTTCAAACGGCGACAGCCAGCCACCGAGGAACAGCATTGCCGTTAGCGCAGAGATCAAAATAATGTTGGCGTATTCCGCAAGGAAAAATACCGCGAACGCCATGCCCGAATATTCCACATGGAAACCGGCAACAATTTCAGACTCACCCTCAGCCACGTCAAACGGCGCACGGTTGGTTTCTGCTACACCAGAGATAAAATACACGAAGAACATTGGTAATAGAGGCCAGATATACCAGCTCCAGAAGCCGCCGGACTGCCCTTCAACGATATCACTCATGTTCAAACTGCCACTGGCCATCAATACACCGACCAGTGCAAAACCCATGGCGATCTCATAAGCAACAATCTGTGCACCAACACGCAGCGAACTCAAGATAGCGTATTTTGAATTTGATGCCCAACCGGCAATAATCACACCATAGACACCGATAGAGGTCAGCGCCAACACGTAGAGCAGACCGGCATTCACATCGGTTAACGCCATGCCTCGATCAAACGGGATTACTGCCCACGCTGCCAGCGCTGGCATGATAGACAATACTGGTGCGATCAAGAACAAGTACTTATCTGATTTGGTCGGGATGATGACTTCTTTGAACATCAGCTTCATGGCATCCGCGATCGGCTGTAGCCAGCCACGGAAACCGACACGATTCGGGCCGATACGGATCTGCATGTAACCGATAATTTTACGCTCGGCATAAGTGATGTATGCCACACAGATCATCAAAGGCGCCAGGATCAGTACGATCTTGCCAAGGATTAATAATAACGTCTGCATATCTGCAGGGAACCAGGCCCATACTTCCAGCCACAGTGCAATTGCAGGAGCGAAAAAATCCGCTATTGATTCGATCATGCGCCTGCTCCTTCAATATTTACCGCTGCGAAAGCAGAACCAAGCGCATCATTTCCTTGAACCGCTAATGGAATCCATGCTGATGCATCAGGGATCGTTTCATCAATAACAAGCGTAAGCTCTGCACTGTTATTACCCTGCTTCACCGTAACGGTTGAAGCTGCGCTAACACCAAGACGTTCTGCCTCGGCACTGTTCAAACGCACACATATCGACTGCGCATCAACTGTTTTCTGTAATGAAACCGCGCGCCGAACGATCGCATCAGTCGCGTACATCGGCACGTCTGATGAACGGTGCATACCGGTTGTTGAATCAACCTTAACCGTCGCAGAACTATCCAGAGCATTAGATAACTCGATAGATTCACACTGCGAACGAAGCTCTGCTTTTACATCTTCTGAAGAAAGATATTCAAACCCATCCACGCCAGTGAGGTTACCCAGCACTCGCAATATCTTCCACGCAGGACGTGCTTCGCCTTTTGGCTCAACCACCCCTTTAAAACTCTGCCAGAAACCTTCTGCATTCACATAGGTGCCAGAAGTTTCCATAAAGCTGGCTGCCGGTAACATCACATCAGCCACTTGTTTGACCGATGCGGAGTTATACGCTGAAACTGATACTACGAAGTCAGCATCTTTCAAAGTTGCCATCAACGCATTCGCATCAGCAGCATCAGTATCAGGTTCGATATTGAGCAACAGGCAAGCAGCCAGTTTCTCTTTTGTTATCTCAGCGAGATTTTTACCGACGACAACATCTTCAGTCGAGCCGCCCGCACCACGGTGCGGAACCGCACCGGCCAGCCATGCACCGGCTGAATTACAACCTTCGGTCAAATAACCAAAAGCACTATTAGTCTCTTTTGCTATCGCTTCAGCGAGTGCACGCAAAGCTGAAAGCTGTGGATGCATGTTTGCGATATTGCCGAGCAATACCGTTGCTGATCCAGCATCAGTTAACTGTTGCGCGATCTCTTTGTGTGTTTTACTAATTTTTGCAGCCTTCACAGCATCAGCTAGATTTGCCGGTGCTGAATTACCACTCAGTTTGTAGACCACAGCAGCAATCGCGGCGAGTTCTGCAACCATGTTCTGTTGTGCGACTGAAATATTATTAGCAACGTCAAAATTGAAATCATACTGACGAGGATTTACAAAAGAGATCTTCGCGTTGTTGTTTAGCGTCGCTTTACGTAAACGCAGATTAGCTATCGGCTGCTCTTTACGAACATTTGAACCGATCAATAAAGCTGCATTAAGTTTTTCAAGCTGTTCGATATCCTGACCTAACCACGGCATGACCGGCGCAGCATCCTGATCTGAAAAGTCAGACTGGCGTAAGCGGTGATCGACACTGCCACAACCTAATACACGCATCAACTTCTGCGTAAGGTACTGCTCTTCCAATGTTGAATTCACAGAGACCAACGCTGCCATTTCAGTATTAATTTGCTCTGCGGTTTCGTTCTCTGCTACAGATGCCTCTGCATCTGTAGCAGCCTCTGTATCTGCATCAGCCTCTTTGTCATCGAGAGCCGCTTCTGCTTCTGCCTGCTGTACCTTAAGGTCAGCAACAGTCTTAAATTTATCCGCAACCAGCTGTAATGCTTCATCCCAGTTAGCCGTCTGCCATTGACCATCACGCTTGATCATCGGTGTCGTCAAACGGTCATCCGCATCAACACCTTCATAACTGAAGCGGTCACGGTCCGAGATCCAGACCTCATTGATCGCCTCATTCTCACAAGGCACTACACGCACCACTTCACCACGCAGCGTGTGCACGTAAACGTTTGAACCAATGCAGTCATGTGGCGCGATAGTTTTATGCTGGACCATCTCCCACGCACGTCCTTTAAAACGCGAAGGTTTTGCCGTTAACGCACCTACCGGACAGACATCAATTGCATTGCCTGACATCTCAGAATTAAAGCATTCATCGACAAAAGTGGTTATCAATGATTCTTCACCACGACCGGTCATACCCAGTTCACGGATACCGGCTATATCACGTCCAAAACGAACGCAGCGGGTACAGTGAATACAGCGGGTCAATTCTGTCGTAATCAACGGACCTATATTTTTATCAAAAACAACACGTTTCGCTTCAGTGTATTCAGAAACAGACTGCCCATAAGCAACGGCAACATCCTGCAGCTCACACTCACCGCCCTGATCACAGATAGGACAGTCAAGCGGATGGTTGATCAGCAGAAACTCCATCACGGATTTCTGTGCGTCTTTGGCATATTGCGAATGCGTGTGCACGATCATGCCTTCCATTACCGGTGTTGCACAGGCAGGCATTGGTTTCGGCGCTTTTTCTACCTCGACCAGGCACATACGGCAGTTCGCAGAGATCGCCAGTTTTTTGTGATAACAAAAACGCGGCACTTTAATATTTTGTGCGTCAGTAACTTCGATCAGCATCGCACCTTTAGGCGCCTGCACTTCCTGTCCATCGACAGTGATAGTTACTGTTTCTATAGTAGTATTTGTTTCTGACATTACGCTGCCTTCACCATGCTGTGTTTATGTTCAACGTAATATTCGAACTCGGGACGGAAATGCTTGAGGAAACTGCGAACAGGCATCGCTGCTGCATCACCCAGAGCACAGATAGTTCTGCCTTCGATCTTACTGGCAACGTCATCGAGTTTATCGAGATCTTCCATCCTGCCCTTGCCTTCCACGATACGCGTCAGCATACGATACAGCCAGCCGGTACCCTCACGGCATGGTGTGCATTGGCCACAGGATTCTGAAAAATAAAACTGTGAGATACGGCGCAGTGCCTGCACCATATCAGTGGTTTCATCCATCACGATGACCGCACCTGAACCTAACATCGAACCGGCTTCAACGATGGAGTCATAATCCATGTTGGCTTTCATCATGATATCACCGGGCACGACGGGAACAGATGAACCACCGGGGATAACCGCTTTTAATTTACGGCCGTCTTTTACACCGCCAGCCATCTCTAACAGGTCAGCAAATGAAGTACCCATCGGAATCTCAAAGTTGCCAGGATTGTTCACATGACCTGAAATCGAAAACAGCTTAACGCCGCCGCTGTTCGGAATACCTAAATTCTGGAACCACTCACCACCATTGCGCATGATGGCAGGGATCGATGAAAGTGTTTCAGTGTTATTAATCGTCGTGGGTTTACCGTACAGACCAAAGTTTGCAGGGAACGGCGGTTTAAAACGCGGCAGTCCACGCTTACCTTCCAGTGAATTCAACAGGGCTGTTTCTTCACCGCAGATATAAGCACCGGCACCTAATGACGCATGCAGGTCGATCGAAACATCGGTACCCAAAATATTTTCGCCTAACAGGCCGTTTTCGTAAGCTTCTTTTAAGGCCTGCTTAAAGTGGATTGCCGGCTCGTCCATAAACTCGCCACGCATGTAGTTATAACCGTGGGTGGCACCCATGGCATAACAGCCGATCATCATACCTTCCACTAATGCATGCGGGTTATAACGCAGAATTTCTCTGTCTTTACAGGTACCAGGCTCTGACTCGTCTGAATTACACACCAGGTATTTTTGTACCGGCGCCGTACGTGGCATGAAGCTCCACTTCAGACCAGTAGGAAAACCAGCACCACCACGACCACGAAGACCTGATTTTTTGATCTCTTCTACAACATCTTCCGGAGAAATTTTTTCTTCAAGAATTTTTCGCCACGCCTGGTAACCACCTGTTTTCAGATAGTTCTCATAAGACCATGATTCACCTTCATACTGTAACGTCGCAAAACATACCTGCTCGTTTTTAGTATTAACCTCTGGTTTGGTGCTGGTAGCCTTAGTGGCTGGCTTCACTGTACTTGATGATGACATACGACCAATTACTCCAGACCATCTAAAATCTCATCGACCATTTCAGGCGTAAGATTTTCATAGTAAACGTGATTTACCTGCATCATCGGGCCGCCGGCACAAGCTGCAAGACATTCTTCTTCTTTCTTGAGATAGATGCGACCGTCATCGGTACTTTCACCAATCTTGATATTTAATTTTTTCTCGACGTGATCGACGATGGTCTGCGACCCCATCAGCATGCAGCAGATGTTGGTGCAGATAGCGACATTATTACGTGCCACCGGCTTTAATTCATACATCGAATAAAAACTGGCAACTTCGTACACTTCGATCTTTGCAAGATCCAGATAATCAGCGACCAAAACCATTAACTCTTCAGTCAAGAATCCTTTGTTCTCATGCTGTACGACATTGAGCGCGCCCAACAGAGCTGACTTTTTCTGGTCTGCTGGAAAATGCGACAGCAGCTCATCAATCTCTTCGCGAGCGTGAGCCGACAATTCTGTTATTTCAATCGTATCTGTAGTCATTATCGATCCACCTCACCGAACACGATATCCTGCGTACCGATTATCGCAACGACGTCAGCCAGCATGTGTCCACTCACCATTTCATCTAACGCAGACAGATGCACAAAACCCGGCGCACGAATTTTCAAACGATAAGGCTTGTTAGCACCATCAGATATCAGGTAACAGCCGAACTCACCTTTAGGATGTTCGACTGCAGCATAAGCCTCACCTTCAGGCAGACAGAAACCTTCGGTAAATAATTTGAAGTGATGGATCAGTGATTCCATATCCGATTTCATGCCTTCACGTTTTGGCGGTGCAATCTTCTGGTTTTCCGT
>DAOVJH010000335.1 GCA_030673345.1 Pseudomonadota bacterium | reverse complement strand
GTTAAACCACGAATAAAAAAGATGTCACCATCATAGAACATCAGCGGAATAACATCTGTAACACGTTCCTCTTTTGCGGGATATGGGATTTTTGCATTTCTGATGCCCATGGCAATACCCCAGTCCTTTTCTGGAACTTCATAGGCATGGGCTGATAAAGTAAAAGCAGATAGAAAAAAAACAATAAATATGTTTTTCATAATTAGTTTATTAAACCACGCTGTTCCCATTATTTTTACCAGCAATTAATTTATACCGCAGCACCATTGAGTATGGCTCTAAAAAACTATTCGGTTAATTCGTTATTAACTTTTATTCGTATAACACGTGCTGTAACAGTAACTGAAGCGCCAGCTTCCGATAACACATACATAGAAAAACCCTTACTTAGACCACTCGACGACCCCTCTGCACTGGCGCTGCCAGCAGAGGCCTCAGCACCCGCCTGAAATTCCCATGTACCATCTCTTGCTCTTTCCAGTACTTTCTGTGACTCGATAACAAGCAGAGCTTTGTATGCACGCACACCCCAGCCACCACCCAGATCAAACCTGGAGACCGTAAAATAAATACGTTGTTGTGTTTCTTTATCAACGAGGACACCTTGACCGCCACCTGCGCCGACGACCGGTATCTTTGTCAGTTTCATGTCGGCAATAGCGTAAGCAAGCGAGCCGTCAATCTTTGCCTGTATTTCCGGGCTCTGCTCAACAAGGTCAGCTATAGCTGACTCCGCCATCACATCTATCTCACTCCTTTTCTGTTCTTTTTCTACAGGCGTCATCGTCGAGCAGCCAACGATGACAGATAATGAGACCACTATAAGCAACAAAGAAGTTTTCATCGTTATATATCCTTTCAATAAACAATCGTTTTATTGCTACGTAATGATATTATCTCTATAAACCATGAAACAAGATAACATCGAGCAATCATATCAATTAGATACCATCACGTCTGCCCCTATCAGGCGTTTCGTCATATGCAGGCGCATCGCGCCCTCTTCAGTGATGGTATGAAACAGATGGTGCGGACTGGTGGACTTTTCGATGATCAAATCAAGGTCATCTTTTAGCTCTCGATAGTAATCCAGCAGCCGCAGATCAAAGCTGTTTAAGGCATTACTCAATGGGTCTTTGAGCTGACGTTTCCTGATCGTCTCCAGGCCATCTTCAAATATATTTCCCAGACACATATGAACCGCTGAAAACAAGGTCGCCCAACCATTAAACCATAACATCAGATCTTTATCGAAAGTCTCTCCACCTGTACCATCTCCGGCAAGCATCTGCTTTAACAGATCACGCTCATTAACCGCTTCGTGCAGCTCCATCATGTTGGCACGGCCGTAAGCATCGATCGTGGTACTGGTCAGCAGCAAGTGTGCATCCGGGTATTTACTTAAAACAAAAGTAGCGTCTTTAATTAATGGCGCAGGCTCGTCCGGACTCATGGGGTTCCGCTTTAAACGTGAAGAAGGAGCAGACGATAAAACCTGTACTTGATGACCTCTTCGACCCAGTTCATTCACCAGTCTGGCAAACACGCCTTTTTGAAACAACGCCATCGAAAAATTCAAGTGGCCCTGCTTATGCAACAGACACAACTGAATTTCATCTTTAAACTTTGGGGCAAATTCGACAATATTAGCAATCTTTGTGACAGGGATGCGCTCTGATAACTCACCTTTTCGATCGACGACAACTTCCTGGTGAAATTCATCAAAGCTGATCTGCAGCATCACTTTTGCTTTCGCCCAGGTAAACGGACGACGACGGATCGCCGCCGCCATTTTTTCCAATACCTGCCTGGTGATATCACGACTATCAGCGAAATCACCATTTAATAAAATCGCAAAGGTAGTAACATTTTTCATGCTAGCGATAGCACTATAAAAATGATTAAGCTGTTTCGTTAAATCACCACCAGTAAATAAAACCGAAGTGGTTAACGCATCGATCATCTCATACAGCGGTGCGGGATCGTCAGTGTTCTTCATCAGAGGACGAAAGATAAACATACAGTGGCGGCAGGTTTGCGGGCAGCCCATCGCCGGGATAATGCCCAACTTATCAAAATTGACCAACGGCTGCGTGTCTGGCAGTTGATCCACCAGCGCCAGACGCTCTCTATCTTCGGCCGCCAGCATATCGGCATAGCGGTCTTTTTCCTGCCTGGCAAGATCTTTATATCCAGAATCAAAACTCTTACTCAAAAGCTGCAACGAGTCCCACAATGATTCGATATATTCTGCCAGTTCTTCGGGAGACTGTTTTTTCTGCAGCATCTGCAACAGGTTTTGCTGCTGCAGTTGCGCCTCCCCCTGATACTGCTGCCAGTATCGGATATAAGACAGGATAAATTCTTCAGCGCTATTACTCTGCAGCAGCATCTCCATCAGAAAATCCTGCGCACCTTTACAAAAACTTTTCAGTACTTCTGCCTGATATTTTGTATTGACGTTTTTCTGCAGCCAGTGCCATGCGAAGACATAACTCATCAGGAAACCCAGTTTCTCGGCATCTTCCGCTGAAATTTTATCCTCGAGCAGACGTTGCATATCACCACGCGTCAGACGATTGATCTCGGCTTTAAACCGCTGCCGCTGCGCACCCAAATAAGCCGCACGTACTTCCTGCTGCGCTTCAGCACTGATTTCAATCTTGCTAGACGGGCGCCCAGATTGAACTGTTACTGTTGTTATTGATTGAGTATTGTCTTGCATAAGATGCTGATTTTACTGCTATGGCATTGTGAAATAAAGCG
>DAOVJH010000058.1 GCA_030673345.1 Pseudomonadota bacterium | reverse complement strand
GTACATAATCACATAATCTAAAGCAAGTGATAATTGCGCTACAGCCAACTTTTTTATGATTGTTTAAAAATCTTTATTAATTTTTGGTAGCCGGCATGATAAAAATCAAATTAATCTGTTGCGGCACCGTTAGAATCTCATTAGAACCTGTTTCATTGGGCTCTCAATAATAACGCTAACCACATTCGACTATTACTATGGCTAACGAAACGACTTCACAATTAATGCAGAAAGCAGGCAGCTACGGTCTACAGGAATTCCTGGAGATCATGGGCGAACTGTCCCAGGAAAGTACCAAAAAGGGTTTACTTTCACGTCAGCAGAAAGAGCTGATAACCCTGGGCCTTGCTCTGTATAAAAACTGTCAGCGCTGTATTACTATCCATAGCGATGAAGCAGCAAGACTTGAGGCAACTGACATACAGTTTTGTAATGTGAAAAAAGTTATTTTTTTCATGAATGCAGCACCGCATGGTGACAGCAATCTGTGGGATGACTGGGTGAACAACTGGAAAGATTACAGTTACTCAAAAGTTAAAGAAAGGCAACAATTAAGAGAGATGGTCGCGCTGGCAATCTCGATTGTTATGCAGCATGAAAAACAGATCCAGCTGCACCTGACCGCTGCTTTAGATGCGGACATATCTATAGAACAGATATTTGAGATCGTACCACTCGTAATGCTGATGGACGGAGCACCGACACTTTCACAGGTTCCCAGTCTGATTACCGGTTATGAGGAATATCAGCAGAAATAAGAGAACAGCCCATTCACCTGCCGTACGTGGGTTAAAAGTATGAGCGGAAAACAGGGCCGCTATCGGCCTTTGAAATAATGCTCAATCCGGTCAAACGCCAGGTTGATCGTATCTTCGTCGACACAGTATGCCAGTCTCACATGATGCTCACCAGAAGGCCCAAAGGCACTGCCGGGTGTGACCGCAACCCTGGCGTTGTTTAGCAGATCGATGGCAAATTGTTTCGAATCCGTATGGGCAGCCGTTATTTTTGGAAAAACATAATACGCGCCTTCCGGTTTCTGATTAGAAAAAACATGCGGTATATCGTCGAGCCTCTGGCAGATCAGCTCCCTGCGACCGCTCAGGATAGTTTCAAATTCCTGTTTGTGATCAGAGGGCTGGCTCAGTGCAACAATACCTGCCAACTGGGAAATGCGCGGCGCACAGATCATCGTTGCATCGTGTACTTTGAGCGCTTCACGTTTCAATTCGGCTGGCATCACCATATAGGACAATCGCCAGCCGCTCATGGCATAAGATTTTGAAAACGAATACAGGTAAACAATGTGCTGTTTAAGATCTTCGACGCTGGCGAGATTAAAATATTTGTCGCTGTTGTCGTAGACGAAGTCGCTATACGGGTCATCGATAATAATCAGTATATCGTGTTGCCTGGCGATCTTACCGACACGGATCAGTTCATCTTCAGAAAATATTTTTCCGGTAGGATTTGATGGACTAACGAGAACGATGGCCTGTGTTTTGTCAGTGATCAGATCAGGTAGTAGATCGATATCCAGTGACCAGTTATTACTCTCATCCAGCGGCCAGTAAACCGGTGTACCCGAGAATAAATTAATCTGCTGGATGTGGGATGCAAAACACGGGTCAGTCAGGATAATCTCATCACCCGGATCGAGCATGGTGTGAAACAGTGTGTTCAAACACTGCATATTGCCGGCACCGATCATCACGTTCTCATCCGCGTCAACATCGATACCCGTCTTTGCTCTGTGTTCTGCTACCACCAGTTCACGCAGTTCAAGCAGGCCATCGGGCAAGGTATATTTTCCGGCATCGAAGTCGTCATCAAGGTACTGTTTGACACCCTGGCGAATATATTCCGGTGTACGAAATGACGGCAGCCCCCAGGTGAGCGATGCGGCCCCCTCTACCCTGGCACTTAACATAGCCATCTCTTTAATAGCGGAGATGCTTGTCTGGTGAACATTTGTAGAGACGATATCAGTAATAAAAGTCATTATTCCACCAGGAAATACCCGATCCTGCCGTTACGGCATTCCAGTAGTACTTTTCCATTCTTGTTGCTATTTAATATTTTTTTCAGTTCATCTAATGAATGAACTTCCTGTTCGTTTGCTTTAACGATCAGCTCACCGATAGGCCATTCCATCTCGTCTGCCTGTGTCCCCTGGTGGATGTGCGTCACTGCCAGCATAGGCTCTTGCTGATCGATAGTCTGTAACATGTCGATTCGCGCATTGACATCTATCTGGCTCATCGCCTCAATGATCTCAAAGCTCAATTCCTGAATGATCATGCCGAACACTTCGAGGTATTGTCTCTCCTCGATGATGGGGTGTGAGACGATACCTTTATCCGGATTCCTTTTTGCATTGGCACGGGCAACCTTTACTTCACCGTTTCTGATATAAGTGATTTCAACTTCACCCCCGATGGGGACCAGCCTCATCACATCAAATATATTTTTATGCCTGTAATGGCCTTCCCTGCCGATGACGATACCGTGGCGATCGAATTCAACACCGTTTAATGAGACCAACACATCACGCTGTACGAGGCCTGCCGCTTCCAGGAATCCACCTGGCTGCACCCTCGCGACAATCACACCTTTAGGTACCGATTGCTTTAAAAGCTGATTAAAGTTGACCGCATTCTTTTGTAGTTTGCCACCGATGCCTGCAAAGTGAGGCTCATTTTGTTGCAACAGGTTATCGATGATAATTTTTATAAAACCTGCAGGTGTTATAAAACCAATATTATCCGCACCGACCATCACCGCTGTATTCATACCGACTACTTTACCGTCGTTACTGACACTCGGGCCACCTGAATTACCCGGGTTAATGGCAGCATCCGTTACATACCGCTCAGTTGAATATTCTGATCCTGATACGAAGTTAGTGATTTCACCGCCAGATATATTTGGTTCCACCATCCCCATCGGGTAACCGATCGCTTTGATCTCTTCGCCACGCGACAGGGTTAATCCGTCGCCGAGTTCGAGGTGTTCTATGGCTCTGATCGCGAGCGTTTTAAAGCGTTTCAGCTCTTTATCGGAAAGCTTGATCAATGCCACGTCTGGTTCAAGCTGCTTTACCAGCCCGACAACCTCTGCTTCAAACTTTTCTTCACTGGTCAGCATAGAACTGACTGTAATCTTTATCGCATTTCTTACGACATGGGCATTAGTGACAATATGACCTTCAAGGTTTTTATATTTGATAAAAAATCCTGAGCCCGACCAGGTGCCCGTACTCCTGATTGCCGGATTCATTACCGATTGAATATCTTCCTCCAGGTTTCCTTCCACGTGAATCTGCACGACACCGCCCATCATCTGCCGTGCGATCTGTTTAAAGTTCTTCTGTTTTGTTGACATCTTTCGATTATATAGCCATTGAGCAATGAAGGAAGTGTTTAACAGCCGAAAAGTACGGTGTATAGATTAAATAATAATCAATCATGAATATCAGCTCACAGAAATCACTACAAGTTCTGAAACTTTGATTTATATCATCTCTATTACCTTATTATCATTGTAGAGTCAGTCGGTAACTGACAGAAAAAATTGCACTGGGAGCTGGAAATGATCACATATACAAAACTTAACGAGCAAAATCATCGCATTACCGAACTATCGAATGTCCTTCGTTTTCTTTTAAAGGACCGCTCAATGTGTGACACAGAATCCTGCTGCACCCTTTTCAACAATTACATGACACAGGTTCATGAACACATAGAAATGGTTGATAAAAGCATGTACAGCGACCTGCTGGCAAGCCCCGATGAAAAAGTTAACAATGTCGCCAAGAACTTTATGTCAGGCTCTGTGGAAGTGAAAAAAATACTGCAGAAATTCAACAAACAATGGTGCCCTTCTAGAGGCAGCAATGATCTAAAGATCAAAGATCACCAGCAGTTTTTAGACGACATGGACAAGCTATTTGATATTGTTTTACAGCGCATTCAGGATGAGACCGAGCACCTTTATCCGCTAGTGCGCAGCCTGAGCTAAACAACAGCTTAATAACGATCAGTATTCCTATCCGGTATCACCTGTTACCAGGCGGTGCCTGTAGCGCCTGTAAAAAGACCTCATAGCAAATGGCGGAATGATCGTGGTCAGCACGATGACGATGACCAGACCAGCATGAATCTCATTATTAAAAATACCGCTTAAACGACCCAGTTCTCCGAAGATCAGCCCGACCTCACCGCGCGGAACCATCGACATGCCGATCATGATTTTGGATGCAAAGTTCTCCCTGATAAAAAACGAACCCATCAACTTTCCCGCTATCGCTGCAACGAGCAGCGTAGATGAAAAAATCCAGACCTGGGGCGATGCCCAGTCGATCTCTCTAAGATTTATCGATAATCCGACGACGACAAAAAAGATCGGTGTAAACAGGCTGATAATAGGCTGCATCTGTTCTTCGATGGCTTTTGCAAAATTTTCATCTTTGCGCAGTGTCACGCCCAGGGGTAAAAAGAAACGCCTGGACAGTGCCAGCCCTGCAGCAAAACCACCGAGCAGCTCCGGTGCGCCCACCACATGGGCCAACCAGGCAAAGAACAGCACCAGGGAGACGATAGTCGTCGGGATCAGTCCTGGTATCTCACTGCTTGCATGGAAACGTTTGATGATGGTCGACATCAACTTTGCCAGTATGGGCGCTAACACAAAAAAAGCGCTGACAAAGATCAGAACCTTGGTAGCGTTCATCCAGTTAACACCGCCACCGATAGAGAATTCATAGAGCAGTGCCAGCAGCATGACACCAAGAACGTCATCAAGCACTGCAGCACCCAGTACGATCTGCCCCTGGTGTGAATTATTGAGTTTTAGATCGGTGAGCACCCTTACCGTAATGCCGATACTGGTTGCTGTCAGCGTACCGCCGATAAATAATGACACCAGCAATGACAGATCGAACAGCCAGTAAGCGATCGAAAAACCGAACAGTAATGGCGCGACAAATCCTATGATTGCAACGATGGTAGATTTAGTTCCAGAGCGCATCAGACGCTTGATGTCAGTGCTCAACCCGACTTCAAAAAGCAGCAGGATAATGCCTATCTCTGCCATGAGTTTGAGTGCTTCTACCGGCTCTATCCAGCCGAACAGGCTGGGGCCGATAACGATACCGGCAAACAGTTCACCGATAACGGAGGGCGATTTTAGGCGGACTGCGAGCTCAGCGAATAGGCGCGCCGCAAGTAAGATGATCAGCAGATACAGAAAAAAGGTATGTGCTTGCATATATCAGTTAGCAGATCCTTGGTAAGGGGTCGTCTTCAAGTTCTTCCAGTATACGCTCACCGCCGATATCCGTTTCCATCAAAACGTAGGCTATGCTCGAATCGATGGTGCCGATAATGGCGGCGTCTTTTCCTTCTTCAGTGTTTTTCCAGGTTTCCAGAAGCGCCTGAGCCTCATCAGGGTCGACGACTGCAACGGCACGCCCTTCACAGGCAAGGTACATAGGGTCATACCCCAACATATCGCAGACGGATTGCACCGGATCACGAACGGGCAGCATCGCTTCTGCCAGACGTACACCGAATCCCGTGGCACGCAACAATTCAGAGCAGACGGTGGCAATTCCACCGCGCGTAGGGTCACGCATGAAACGTAACCCGCTATACTGCATAGCCGCAGTCGTTAGATTTAATACACTGGCAGCATCCGACTGGATATCACCGCGCAGACCAAACTCCTCACGTGCGAGCATCACCGCAATACCATGATCACCCACCGGGCCACTGACGATGATGGCATCACCGTGTTTGATATTTTTCATCGACATCACATGCCCCTGGCGGACACCGACACCCGTGGTCGCAAGATACAGGCCGCCGCCTTCTCCACGGCGTAAAACTTTTGTATCTCCACAGACTACTTTGACACCGATCTCAGCCGCGGTTTCTGCCAGCGTTTTTATTATGCGCTCCAGCGTAGCGATCTCCAGACCTTCTTCGATAAATGCATTCAGGCTTAAATATTTTGGGATGGCACCCGCCACAGCAAGATCGTTGGTCGTACCATGAACAGCCAGCGAACCGATGTTGCCACCGGGAAACTCCAGAGGCTGCACAGTAAAACCATCGGTGGTAAACAACACATCACCATCAAGCTCAATCGGAACGGCATCGGCCTGTACGTCGAGGTCCGGATTAGCGAGGTGGCGCGCAAAGATCTCTTCGATGAGTTCACGCATATAGCGGCCGCCATTGCCGTGCGCCAGTGAGATGTGTGTGTCTTGCATAAAGCACCTTTAATCAAAAAAACTAGTACGACTTCCTATTCTGTCATCTCGACCAGCGGGAGAGATCTTAAATAGTTGTGTATAAGATCTCTCCCGCTGGTCGAGATGACAATATATTTATTTAACTATTCCATTGCTCAGATTTTAAACCCTGTAACCATATTCCATAACCTGCCCGAAACTGATACCCGCATCATTGACCGGTATCAACTCAGACAGAAAAACCTCAAAGCCATCTTCCGATAATAATGAGATAGCCTTTTCCGTTAAAACACGGTTTTGAAATACACCGCCAGAAAAACTGACCGTGTTCACATCATGTTTCTCACGAAGCTGTTTTGCCTGTTGCAGGATCGAGTGCGCGAGTGAATTGTGGAACAGGCTAGCACGTTCTTTAACACTTAAAGTAGAATCTAACATCGATTGAATCAACGACTTCCAATCTATTATCAGCAAGTTATCATTTACTTCAGATGTGATCTCAAGCCCAAGCTCTACGTAATCACCTGATAGCGATTCAGCATTTTCAGCCAAAGCTTCAAACTCCATCGGTCCCTGCCCTTCAAAACTGGCAACCGTACGGACACCGGTAAGTGCCGCAGCTGCATCAAACAGCCGCCCGACTGATGTTGACTGCGGCGTGTTGATCTTTTGCTGCCATGCCTGTTTTATCATTGAATGTAACATCGGGTCTTCTTCTGGAATGCCGTCATATGCCAACCCGGCTTCCCAGCATAATGCGGCAGCACTGCGCCAGGGTTCTCGCCCCGCCGCATCACCGCCCGGCAGATTGAATGGCCTCATACTAGCAACACGCTGCCATGCTCCCGGTCTACCAAGAAAAGTTTCACCGCCCCAGAGCGTGCTATCTTCACCATAACCAACGCCGTCCCAGGAAAACACGATGACAGACTTACCATCCGATGCGGCCGAATCACATTCATAATAAGCAGCCGATGCATGTGCATGATGGTGATACACGCTCTGTACCTGAAGCGGCTGTTTGTTCGCCCAGCGAGTCGTCGTGTAACCAGGGTGCGCATCACTTAGTATCAGCTCAGCACTAACGCCATAAAGTCGCTGCAGGTCATTCACCGTATCTTCGAATACTTCCAGGCTGCGCACAGAATTCATCTCACCGATATGCGGTGAGATAACTGCACGGTTGCCCCATGCTAATGTGATGGTGTTTTTCATGTGCGCACCGACCGCGAGCACCGGCTGCTCTAACTCAAACGGCAGCACCAACTCGATCGGCGAAATACCGCGGCCTGTTCGAATCGGTCTGGCTTTGCCAGCGATGGTCCTGTAAACCGGGTCATCCGCTGGCCGCTCGATAACTCGATCATGATGCAAAAAGGCAT
>DAOVJH010000106.1 GCA_030673345.1 Pseudomonadota bacterium | reverse complement strand
TTAAATTCCAGCTTTTTGAGCTGGCCGGTCAGGTTGCTGGCATGACCGGTGACCTGAGAGACAGTTGGTTGGCCAGTGGTATTCATTACCTTTTTTAATATTGCGATGTTGATAAGGACACGATTATTTGCCCGCGCCAGTCCATGCTGTTTGGCTACTTCAGGTGAGATCGTGTCACTTCTGAAAGCATTATAATGAATGACATAATCACCAAATTCTTTTGAGTTTTCGGCGTAGCTGTTCAAGCTTGCCAGTGCTAATGCGGATATAAACAGTATCTTAAAAAGTTTGTTGATTGGACTATTCATACGGGCTCCTGATGTGTATCACATAGTTATTATAGGCTCTATTATGAGACCCTTTAATTATTTATTTGTTCTTGCTGAAACAATGATTACTATAATGGCTTGTTTTATATAGACTTTCAAGCAATTAATAGAGATGTACTTATAGTATTACTGTTGCTTTGCTGAAACAACAGCTAATTTGAAAGTATTTCCTGTAATTGCTGGCCTATGCATTGCAGGCGCCAGCCCTGCATGACATCTGGTTCACAGAGGGTTGATGTTTCTGCCTGGGTCTGCGATAAAATCAGTTTTTCCAGTTCTTTTTTTGAACTCAATATAGCCGCTGAGATGCCAAGTTCTTCGGCTTTCTTATTAACGGATTGTTGTAAATTTTTTAGCGTCTGTTTCTGTTCACCGTCCAGGATATTAAAACGATTGTCCGGGCATTGTTCATCGGGTGTTTGCGAGCCGGCTTCTATCGCTTCGAGCAGCTGCTGTTTTTCCTGCTGGCTGAAGCCATATTTATTACCGATGCATTTCTCGATTGCCTGTATATTTTCGGGCTGGGTAAAGGCCAGGTCGACGACGATATCATCCGCCAGGATCCTTCTGCGTGTCCTGTCTTTTTTCTGGGCAAGGTTTTCTCGCCACAGTGCGATGGACTGGACGATAGCCAGTTTATTACGATTTAACCGGCTGGAACCTTTTACGCGTTTCCAGAGATTTTCGTTTGCAACCTGGTAGGTGTTTTTTTCGTTGATCAGTTTTGAAGACTCTTCTTCAAACCAGGTTTTTCTGCCCAGCTGCAGTAATTTTTTATCGAGCACATGTTGCAGCTGGTAGAGGTATAAAACATCGTCACCCGCATATTGAATCTGTTTTTGTGTCAGTGGCCGCTGTAGCCAGTTGGTACGTGTCTGTGATTTGTCCAGCAGTGTGCCCAGTTCATTTTCGACCAGAGAGGCATAACCTATCTGATGATGCTCGGTAAGCAGGGCGTTTGCTATCTGCGTGTCATATATTGTCGTCGGTGTTTCACCGAGGTAATAATATAAAACTTCCATATCCTGAGAGCATGAGTGAAATATTTTTCTAATACTGCGATCGAGCAGTAGTTTTTTTAATGCTGGTTTGGCATCAAAGGCGAGAGGGTCGACGCAGGCAACGATCGAATCAGTTGCGATCTGAACCAGGGCAAGCTGCGGATAATAAGTGGTCTCTCGAAAAAATTCGGTATCGACTGCGATCAATGTTACATCGTTTAATCGCTCGAGTAGTGCATCCATGTCGCTGGATGATTCGATTAGTTCGGGGATCATAAAGTCAGGATTTTTCTTGCAGCAGCTCTATCTCGTAGCCATCGGGGTCGGCAACGAATGCGAGCAGGGTGGTGCCGGCGTTCATCGGGCCCGGTTCGCGGATGATCTTGCCGCCCTGGCTGCGAATTCTTTCGGCGGCCAGATATACGTCATCTACTTCGATAGCCAGATGGCCGAAGCCGTTTCCCACGTCATAGTTGTCTGTATTCCAGTTATACGTGAGTTCTAATGCGGTGTGGTGTTTCTCGTCACCGTATCCGAGAAAGGCAAGTGTAAACTTGCCCTCGGGATATTCTTTCTGGCGTAGCAGTTCCATGCCCAGCACTTCGGTATAAAATGCTATGGATCGATCCAGGTTGCCGACACGGAGCATAGTGTGCAGTAATCTCATCAATTTCACGCCATCTGTTATCTATATATTTGTTAAAGGTATTGCGGCTTATATTAACTTATAATACCCGGCAATAATGAATTGATTTGGGACCAGTATGATGGACTTTTCTTTTAACGCCAACACCTTCAGAGACATGTTTCATAATAGCGTGGCAGAGTATGTTGAAGATACTGTGCCTGATGCCGGGTCTGATGACGCCAGGGACGTTAACTCTCCCCGCAACCTGATGGCAGCGATGGACCAGGCGATAGATGTCATGGCGAGGGCTGATGCTGATTACGCTGTAAAAAAAGACATGAGCGCAGAAAGCATGGGTATGCTGGAAGAAAAGGATATCAGCAAGATCGGTCAGTATGCACTCGAGCTGCTCGAAGCGATGGTGGCCCATGTTCAAAATAAAACGGGTGAGCAGGATCGAACCTTACTTCGACTGAGCTTGCCGGTGTCGTTATGGGTGGCACGTCACGGTGGCAAACTATCGCAGATTGATATGCCGGTCAATTCACTGGCAGGTTATGCAAATGAAGTTGTAGAGCTGCATATGCTGGCAGACCTGGCGGCAGTCATAAGAGAAGTCATCGATGCCTGCGATGAAGATATTCGCCGGGATGTGGAGCAGACCAATATGATGAGGCCATGGCGGATATTAAACCTGAACTATGGCATCGTTGCGACGCGTAGCCATCAGCCGGAACTGATCGAACAGGCATATGATGCACTGGTGAAAAATCTGCCGCATGATGCGCGTCAGTTTTTTAGAGAAGGTATGCAGCAGATGGATATTATCGGCTATCCGGATGAAGTGCGTGAGGTAGTAGAGCGCTACAATAATATGTGGGGTTCAGAGAGTTCTTTGCATTAGACATTATTAACCACAGAGACACAGAGTACACAGAGAAAAACTATTTTTGTTTTTGCTTTGTGAAACAATTAATTCCTGAGTGTTCTCTGTGTCTCTGTGGTTAAGAAATGTTTTTTAATGTTTTATGTTTTGTACGGATAAAATCCTGGTGTGGAACATGCAGTAGATCAGCCAGTCGACGCAGCAGGTGTTCTTCATATTTGTCCAGATGATCGTCGGCATAGGCGAGTTGCCACAGGTCTTCTACCAGGTTTATTTTTTGTTGTTGCGTGTAATGCTCATTGAGTAATGAGGTAAAGGCAAAATAGTCTGTCGCTTCATGTTTTTCATTGTGTGCGAGATCTATCAGTGAATCGATCTCACTCGAGTCCAGCTTAAAGCGTTGCTTGAGTAACTGGCGCAGTTTTTCATCTTCTTCAGTAGTGACCTGTTCATCAACATGCAGCATTTCGACCATTAATGCAGCGGTTGCCATTTGCAGACGGCGTTCCAGTGGAATACTGTCTTCTTTGTCTTCACTTAAATATTGATCGAAAAATTTCTGTAGTTTTGTAATCATGTCTAATCGGTAGGGGATTTCTTCGTCTGTGCTAATGCGGCCTCGACCTGTTGTTCGCTAAAACCGGTTAATCGGTATTCGCCGATCAGCAGCACAGGTACTGCGCCGCCGCCATTCTCTTCATATAGGCGTTTTCCTTCGGCGGTGTTTTCCATGTCATATTCGCAGTAGTGGACATTATTTTTCTGGAAATATTTTTTTGCCTTATAGCAGTATGTGCACCACCAGGCGCCGAGCATGATGATGTCAGGTTTGCTGGCGATGACGTCAGCTTTGCAGTCGATGGTGTTTACCGGATCATGCCTGCTGAGCACTATCAGGGCAAGCACGAATAGGGCGATAACGAACAATCCGCCACGTTTTGATCTCGGTCTTTCAGTATCGTGTGTGACCGGGGTTTCAGGTTTTTTGTTCATGGTGAATTTAAGGGTGGTCTCTGCAAGGCAATGACCATGAGACCCGTGTCATACAAACTGGTTCAAAAACCTGAATATTTCCCCGCTATAGTGTTATCTGCGTGGTCGACGCGGATTCTGTCTCTGGTACTGCCTTAATTGAGACATGAAATGACGGCGGTAATAGATCACTGCGCTCGAACCATTGGCTTTGACGTCGATAATTTTCCAGTCATTGCTGTTTCGTTTCATGCGGAAATCCAGGCGTACAGGTAAGGTGTCTGGACGGTAGATACTGGTGCTGACAAAAGCTTCATCGTGGCCGCGGTAACGTGCTGGATAAAAACGAACACGTGTGTTGTTCGCATCAAAACTACCCAGGTGTTTGGCGAGACTGGTGAGGAATGTTTCACGCAGGCTGCGCTGGAAATCAGCCTTGTCGCTGTCTTTCATGTTGCTGGCATAACGGCCTGTGATCCAGTGTGACATATTGTTGAAGTCAAAATGGGGGATGATCTCGTTTTCGATAAAGCCACGAAGCTTCACCGGTTTAACCTTGTCTGAATTACTGCTGAAGGTGGTTATCTTGTCTAGTGTCGTGTGGATGACATAAGCAGGGTCGTTTTGTTTGTCTGTCGGCGGCGCGTAGGCAAATGCGCCAGATGTTACGATTGCTAGTGAAATAAATGTGATCAGAATTTTAACTTGTTTGCTTACGATTCGCATCATGTCTTTGGCCTGTATTTAGAGAGTTTCGTTGTATGGTGTTGATCTGCAGGCTCTATCATAACAGGAAATTTTCGGGATACAACTGAACCCGAAAAATGGCCGGAATCAATCAATTTTATCGATGATAACGGTGGTCACGGAAGGAGGAAGCGCTGCTTAAGGGCAACCGGGAAACTATCAGTAAAATTTATATCGGGGTATGCGTTTTATTTTTACACTGCTGGTTTTACCGAATACGGTCACGCGCGTGATGATGGGTGAGTTACCGCGGCAGTAATCTTCGAAAGGTGTCCGTTCCATTATGTCGAAGCCATCGAAGGTTACGGTGAATGCTGAAGAGATCGATGCGCCGCAGGCCCCACTCAGTTTCTTGCTAAATATCTGCGGTTCGATGGTGACGGTATATTCACCTGAGCTAAGGGTGCATTTTTTGGTGATTTTTTTTGTTCTTACGATGAGGGTCTGTTCTGTTCGTCGGTCAATTTCTACCAGGTCCCATGGTGAGTAGGTGCCATTTTCATCCGAATATTTATAGGAAGCGCCCTCGCTGCTATCTAGCAGGGAATTGGTCAGGGTAATGATGTCGTCCTTGGGATTGCACTTGTAAGTGACCAGGGGATAGATTGCTTCAGACGCAGAAGCGCCGGCTGTGCATGCAGAGATGAAAATAAAAAATATTAGCAGTTTTAGTCTGGTCATAACCGTATTCACAAGCCAGGTGAATATTCAGGGCTTGTTTGATTGTTCCGGTCCTGGAGTGTATTCGTATCCGTTGTTAATATACTAGTTGTTAGTATAGTTAAATTGAAATTTTTTTCATAACGGCATGAAAAATGATGCATGTTTATGCTTCGTGGATGTGCGTGAGATCAATCCTGATAATAGTAATCGTATTTATTCAGTAAATCTTTCATGAACGTCCAGGCCTCATTATAGGTCAGTCCGCTCTCTTTCGGAATGACGATCTTTATGTAAAGTTTTCTGGGGTGTTTCTTCTTGATGGCGGCCAGTTTCCTGTGTAGCTGCTTTTCGGTGACGACCGTGTATTTATCTGCGCTAGAATCTTTAAACCTGATGCGCTCTTTGCCTTTGATCCTTTCGAAGTTCACGCTGACAACATATTTTCCCTTGGCGCTGCGTGCAGGCCTGACCAGTTTGTCGTATTTGACTTTTAATGACCCGAAGTCATCTTCCAGAGTAGA
>DAOVJH010000007.1 GCA_030673345.1 Pseudomonadota bacterium | reverse complement strand
GTTTAAAAAAATATTACTCGGCCTCGCCTCGCTATCTCTGGCATTGCACGTTCAACTGGCACAGGCAGACAACCCAAAAGTCAAAATGGAAACCAGCAAAGGCACCATGATCATCGAACTCTATCCTGAAAAAGCACCAAAGAGCGTTGCTAACTTTTTAACTTATGTAAATGCAGGCACTTATGATGGCACGATCTTTCATCGAGTGATCAAAGGTTTTATGAACCAGGGCGGCGGTTTTACTACTGACTATAAAAAAGTCGATACCCGTGACCCGATTCAGAACGAAGCAGATAATGGCCTGAAAAATCTTGAGCACACGATCGCCATGGCTCGCACTGGCCAGCCTCACTCTGCAACCAATCAATTCTTCATCAATACAGCCGATAACCAACCATTGAACCACACCGGTAAATCGATGCGCGGCTGGGGTTACACTGTATTTGGCAAAGTCATCGAAGGCCAAAATGTTTCTGGCGCGATATCACGCGTGCAGACCGGCCCTGGCGGACAGTTCTCATCAGACGCACCGCGCATGCAGATAATCATCAAAAAAGTAACCGAGATAAAAAAATAACGATAGAAGTGAGTCGCGGTGAACACCACTTCACCAGCGACTCACATCTTTGTTAGATCGGGTAAAAAATACTCACTGACCAACAGCGGCTTACCAGACACCCGAAAAACAGAACGCCTGCCCCACACGGGCTCATCCGCTTCTGCAAACCGGTTCGCCTCATGCGACACCGGCAATATAGCAACCTGAACCGCTTCACGTCGCATAGTCCTGTCTGCAAACAGCATCGCGCCTAGCGGGCGGTTTCCCATGTTAGCGTAACGCCGTTGCGCACCCTGAATAGTCGTTGCCGGAATCACGGTCCTGGCATAGACCAACGGCTTGTCACCACAACATAACAGCACCTGACGGACCAGAGCAGAACGGACTTTTTTCAATGACATGGCAGATGCCTCTTCTGCATCGAGCAACTGCCAGCGCTGCGAGATCACCTGTACAGAAAAATCTTTACCACATCGTTCGACCAGGCGCGCAGTCAATGAAGAAGCATCAAATAACCAGGGCAGCAAAGAAGGCTGAATTGACCGATTGAACAGTTGATGACGCCGATACCAGCGTTGCGATGACTTCACAGTAACACTTACGAAATGATAAACAGAACGTGCATTTTAGCGCGAAATGCACGACTACAAAAAAATAATTAAAAATAATGGACTGCAGGATCAGCGAAATATCTTATTGCACTAAGCCAGCCATTTTCTGAGCACAGCATCCAGATGATCACGCCGCACCGGTTTGCCGATATAATCATCCATGCCGACGTCGAGGCAACGCTCGCGATCACCGGACATCACGTTGGCAGTCATCGCGATCACCGGCAAAGGCTCCCCATCTAATGTTCTAATATCCAGCTTCCGAATCTCGCGAGTTGCATCAAAACCGTCCATTTCGGGCATCTGGCAATCCATCAGTACCAGGTCAAAAGATTGCTCACCCAATAGTTTTAAGGCTTCGACACCATGGTTGGCAAGCACGGCTTTCAGACCAACCTTCTGCAACATCTTCTTCGCCACCATCTGATTGATAGGGTTATCCTCGACCAGCAAAACTTTTGCATTTAGCTGTAGCGGCACAGATTCCTCTACCGACTGCTCAATAACCTCTGCGACCTGGTCTGTACGGTCGAAGCTGGCGGTAAACCAGAAAGCAGAACCTTCACCTTCGACACTCTCAACACCTAATGTACCACCCATCATATCGACCAGCTGACTAACGATTGCCAGACCCAGACCGGTACCGCCATATTTTCGCGTTGTCGAACCATCCGCCTGGGTAAACGCATTGAACAACGTTTCCAGTGCAGCTTTGGGAATACCTATCCCTGTATCAGAAACGGTAATCTTCAAAGTGACATTATCAGATCCACTGCTCACCACATCTACACTGACTTTTACTTCGCCTTGCCTGGTAAATTTTAGCGCATTGGAAACCAGGTTTACGATCACCTGCCGGATACGCGTCGGGTCACCCATCAGAGATGCTGGCAACGATTCATCTATTTCCTGAACCAGCAACACACCCTGCTGCTCTGATTTCAGCGAATGCAGCACCACGATATCTTTTACGATCTGCTCAAAATCAAATACGATGTTTTCAAAACTTAACTTGCCTGCCTCGATCTTTGAAATATCCAGGATGTCATTCAGGATAGCAAGCAGTGCATCGGCTGATTTATGTGCAGTCTCAACGAATTCTTTTTGCGTTGCATCTAACTTCGTATCCTCCAGTAGCTGCAATGTGCCTATGACACCGTTCATCGGTGTGCGGATCTCATGGCTCATGTTGGCCAGAAACTCACCTTTTGCCTGGCTCATCTTTTCAGCTTTATCTTTTGCTTCTTTTAACTCCACCTCGATCTGCTTGCCATGCTGTATCTCATTTTTCAGATCATCATTCAGGTTCTCCAGGTTTACACTGGCGTTCATGATGTCATCGATCAGCGTTTCATTCTTATATGAAAGCTCGAGCTCGGCTATCGAAGATTTATACATCCGGTAGACCGCCATCACCATCACACCCAGGAAGAAACCCGTCATCGCAGACAGTGCGTAATATATTTCACCACCCATGTAGAACAGCCGGATCATCAACGGCAATAAAACACAGCCGACATATCCGTAATACACCCAGGCAACAGAGGAGTAAGCGACGCCCGTGGCTGAAACACCGACAAGAATAAATGCCAGCACAATCTGATGCAGCTCATTGTATGGGAACATCAGGATCGAGGTGATGCCCCATCCTGCGCCCGTCAGAAAAACAGAAATAAGATACCAGCGTCGAACGATAAACTTATTGATAGATAAGTTGCTTTCACTTGAATACAGCTTGAAATAGTGCGCTACCGAGCGATAGAGAAAAAGCATGGCCATGGTACCTAGCCATACACCCAGCACCTCATGCGGCAGGTCTTTCCAGATCAGACCCACCCAGATTATCGCCATGGCGAAACCGACGATATTACTGATGCCAGAACCGGTAATTAAGCGGACGATCTGAGTCTGTAAAACACGATCATCCTGTTCAGCCCCGGGCTCAACTAATAGTCCGTTCGCATCTAGCAAAGCGTTTTCTGTCGGCGCTGTCATGTTGTCACTTGATTTAAAATCATCCTTAAAAAATAGCTCATTGCGGGCTCAATTACCAGCAAATACGCCAGAGATTCGCTACTTATACATTGACGAAACGATCTGCTTTACCAAGCCAGCGGCGTATTATTGGCTTAACCGCTTCCGGGTGATGCCGGGTGATATATATGGCTGTTTTTTTCACTTCTGGAAACCATTTTTCATCACGCACTATATCAGCGATACGCATCTGCATTAATCCTGTCTGCCTGGTTCCTAATACTTCACCGGGACCGCGCAATTCCAGATCTTTTTCAGCCACTTTAAACCCGTCATTGGTCTCTCGCAAGATGCCCAGCCTCTGTTTTCCCGGCCCTGAGAGCGGCGACTGGTACATCAGAACACAGGCACTCTGTTTACCGCCCCGGCCAACCCGACCCCGTAACTGATGCAGCTGCGCCAGGCCGAGGCGTTCTGCATTCTCGATGACCATCAATGAAGCATTGGGCACATCGACACCGACCTCGATAACCGTCGTCGCTACCAGCAGGTCGATCTCATTTTCCTTGAACCGCCTGATGACAGATTGCTTTTCTTCCGCTTTCATCCTGCCATGCACCAGGCCGACACTGACATTGCGCAATTCTGCTGCCAGTTGTTCTGCCGCCACTTCGGCGGCCTGGCATTGCAGGAACTCAGACTCTTCGACCAGGGTACACACCCAGTACGCCTGCTCTCCATGCTCGCACGCTTTTTTTATCCGCTGGATCACTTCATCCCGGCGCGATGTTGATACCACCACCGTAGTCACCGGCTTACGGCCTGCGGGTAACTGGTCGATCACGGAATAATCAAGATCTGCATACGCTGTCATCGCCAGGCTTCTCGGAATAGGTGTCGCCGTCATGATCAGCTGATGTGGCACGACACCGAATTTCTTGCCTTTCTCCCGCAGGGCGAGTCGCTGATGCACACCAAAACGATGCTGCTCATCCACCACCAGCAGGACCAGTTTTTTAAATTCGATATCATCCTGAAACAATGCATGTGTGCCGATGATGATGCCACATCGGCCAGTACTGATCTGCTCTCGCTTCTCTGCCCGTTTACGGCCTTTATCTTTTCCGGTCAACAACAGACAGCGGTCTTCACCAAACCACTGCTTAAAATTTGAATGGTGCTGCTCGGCCAGGATCTCGGTCGGTGCCATCAGTGCAAACTGAAAACCGCTATCAACAGCGACTCTTGCCGCTGCCGCCGCAACGACGGTTTTACCTGAACCGACATCACCCTGTACCAGGCGCAGCATCGGGTGCGGTTTTTCAAGATCAGCAAATATCTCGGCGATTACTTTTTGCTGCGCCGAGGTTAATTTGAAGGCGAGCTGTGCGATAAAACCCTGATGACCCACAGCATCGATCGACAGTTTTTCAGCGGTCGTCTGTTTTATATCCAGGCGCGACTGTAACAAGCTCAACTGATGCGCGAGCAGCTCCTCGAACAGCAGACGCTGCTGCGCCTTGCTCCTACATTCATTTAAAGCCGATACATCTTCATCTTTATGCGGCCGATGCACACTCGAGAGCGCAGTGGCCAGATCTGGGAATTGATATTTCTGCTTTACCTGTTCAGGCAGCCAGTCGATCAACCGCCCCTGATTTATCGTATTTAGAACCTGGTCAGAAAGTTTTTTGAGTAAGGTCTGGTGAACACCTTCCGTTTTGGGATACACCGGGGTCAGTGATTGCTCGATACCTGCATCCTGCTGCTGAATGACCTGGTATTCAGGATGCACCATCTCCAGCCTGTTCGTACCACGCCGGGTTTCGCCAAAACACCGCAGCCGAACCCCGTTGCTCAGATTATTCTGCTGGGCTTTATTAAAGTGAAAAAAGCGCAACACGATCGCACCGGTATTATCTGACAGATAACACAGCAGGCTCCGGCGACCACGGCCCATAAATTTTACTTCACTGTGATCGATGACACCTTCGACCAGGACCTGCTGACCGAGCCGCAATGAGCCCAATGCCGTCACACTGGTCCTGTCTTCGTATCGCATCGGCAGATGAAACAACACATCCTGAATGTTATAGATCTCAAGACGTTTGAGTTTTTCTGCCACTACCTGGCCGACGCCTTTCAGCGTCTGTACAGACTGGTACTCGAGACCTTCGCGGTTTTCATCTTCCATTGATTCAGCCATTTATCACTATCGCAGGATAAGATCCTTCACCACCGGCAGACCTCTCTCCATAGAAATAGTTTCTACAAATGTAAAACAGCATCCATCTCGACACCTGCATCTTTAGGCAATGCCGATACCCCGATAGCGGCACGTGCAGGATAAGGTTGCTGAAAATATTCAGCCATCACCTCGTTTACATGCGGAAAATTAGACAGGTCGGTAAGAAAGATATTTAACTTCACCACATCAGACAGGTCACCACCAGCAGCCTCTGCAACCGCTAGCAGGTTTTGAAAGACACGATGTATCTGCGCCTTGATATCACCTTCGACCATCTCCATGGTTTCAGGGATCAGCGGAATCTGGCCTGACATATAAACGGTCGACCCTGTTTTGACCGCCTGCGAATAAGTACCGATCGCCTGTGGCGCTTTATCAGTTGAAATAATTTCTTTTGCCATGCTCATCTCTTTAAATAGTAAAAATTTATTCTGTATTTTTGTTTACGGCTTCTGTTACAGACTTTGATTACAGGCGCGTTATACGCATAACATTTGATATGCGACGTAAGCGACGCATCAATTTTGCCAGGTGATCTCGATTTTTTACTTTGATCATGTAGAGCAGGTTCATCGAAAAACCATCACGATCTTCCATATAAACATTCTCGATATCGGCCTCGCAGTCGGAGATAACAGTCGCTGTCCTTGCCAGCAGACCCGACTTGTTTTCGATCTCAAGTTTTATCTCACAACTGAATTCACCTGCAGCATCATCGGCCCACTGCACGTCGATATATTTATCCGAATGCTCGCGCTTACTGATAGCCTCAAGATTTTTACAGTTGTCACGATGCACCACGATGCCCCGCCCCTTACTCAGCTTGGCAACGATCTGGTCGCCCGGTATCGGGTAACAACAGCGACCATAAGAGACCACCATGCCTTCGGTGCCGCTGATAGCCAATGCTGACTGTGACTTCATCTCCCTGGTTTCTTCTGACTCACCATCAGATACACGCTCTGGCACCAGGCGCCTGACCACCAGACTAGGCGGACGGTTGCCCAGGCCAACATCTTCTAACAACTCGCTAATATCATTGAAGGAAAAATCTTTTAATACTGTTTCGATATTTTCTTTCTTAACGTCATCGAGCCGCATGCCCAGCGGTTTCAAACAACGCTCTAACAGACGACGGCCCTGTGACATAGCTTCATCGGTCTGCATATTTTTAAGGTAATTTCGGATGTTGCTTCTCGCTTTTGCGGTAACAACATAATTTAACCAGGCGGCATTAGGTCGTGAACTGGGCGAAGTAACAATCTCGACTGTCTGACCACTGTACAACGGTGTATTTAACGGTGCAAAACTATGATCAAGTTTTGCGGCAACACAGCGGTTACCGATATCAGTATGTACGGCATAAGCAAAATCAACCGGCGTCGCATTTCGCGGCAGCTTCATGATGTCACCATCCGGTGTATAGACATAGACTTCGTCGTGAAACAGGTCAACTTTTACGTTTTCCAGAAACTCCAGTGAATCACCGGCCGACTGCTGCATCTCGAGGATACCGGTCAGCCAGTCACGCGCTCTTGCATGCGCGGTAATCTCACCTTTCTCATCCGGTGACTTATAGAGCCAGTGCGCCGCGATGCCGCTCTCAGCGAATTTATCCATCTCCACTGTGCGCACCTGCACTTCCATCGGAATACCATGCGGACCATACAGTGCGGTATGCAAAGACTGGTAACCGTTACTCTTCGGGATAGCGATATAATCTTTGAAGCGCCCGGGTATCGGTTTAAACAGGTTATGCACGATACCCAGTACACGGTAACAGTCATCAACCGAATCGACCAATACCCGAAGCGCATAGACATCGAGGATCTTTTTAAACGGAAGACCCTTATCCTTCATCTTGTTGTATACGCTGAACAGATGTTTTTTGCGGGAGACGATCTGCGAGTCGATTGACATCTCCACCAGCCGTGAACCCAACGCCTGGTTGATCTTGTCGATCAGTTCCTTGCGATGTCCGCCAGCCCCTTCAACCGCATGCTCGAGTACCTCGTATCGCATAGGGTGCATCGCTTTGAACACCAGGTTTTCCAGCTCATGACGGATGGTGAAGATACCCAGCCGGTTAGCGATCGGTATATAGATCTCCAGCGTTTCCTGGGCGATCCGGCGGCGCTTATCCGGTCTTAATGCCCCCAGCGTCCGCATATTGTGCAGACGGTCTGCCAGTTTGATCATGATGACGCGGATATCCTTCGCCATCGCCAGCAGAACCTTCTGAATATTTTCTGCCTGCTGTTCGATCTTGTTCTTAAATTTGATGTGCGTTAATTTACTTACACCATCGACCAGGTGCGCGACGTCTTTACCAAACTCGCGTTCGATCAGTTTTCTCGTGGCCGGCGTGTCTTCCAGAACATCGTGCAGGATGGACGCGATGATGCTCTTAACATCCATATGCATCTGCGCCAGGATACGGGCAACGGCGATAGGATGGTAGATATATGGCTCACCAGAGATACGGATCTGCCCCTCATGCGCCTGCGCACCAAACAGATAGGCCCGGTAGACCTCCTTCACCTGCTGCTGATCCATATACGTCGATATCAGGTCACAGAGATCTGAAATCAAGAAACGCTCTTCGGCTACCTCTTCAGCTTTATCTTGTCTGGTAACGTCGTTCATTGACTTAACTTAAAACCTGGAAATTGATTTTATTTACTACGCCAAAAATAATGGGCGCATCAATCACACAGTACATGCGATTGATACGCCCATGGTAAAACGGATTCTTCAGCTTACAGATTATCTTTGAGGCTAGCCTGCAGGCTATCTTTCAGGCTGCTCTCAAGCTCTGCTGACAGATCGCCTTCGATCATCGCTTCGATATCTTCCATCGGTGTTTCTTCCGGCGCTTCCAGGATCGCTTTATTGATCAGGTTTTCTGCGATCTCACGTAATGCCAATACTGTCGGCTTGTCGTTATCTACCGGCACCAGGGGCTCAGCACCCATAGCTAACTGGCGCGCACGCTGCGCTGCAACCAGCACCAGTTCAAATCGGTTTTCTACGTTATCAAGGCAATCTTCTACTGTTAGACGTGCCATATTTTCTTCTCCAATATTTTCTGCTTTAGTTTTCTAGGGTTAATCTTCTATCGTTAATAGTTGTGCCAGCAATTCTGTATGTTTTTGCTGCTGATGCTCATGCAGCATGCGGTTGCCTTTTATGACCGAGACCAGGTTGTCTCTGGCTTCATCAAAATCATCATTGATGATCAGGTAATCAAATTCGACGTAATGCGACATCTCGCTTATCGCTTCATGCATGCGTTTTTCGATGACAGCCTCATCATCCTGACCACGTGAATCGAGACGTTCACGCAATACTGCAGTTGACGGCGGCACGATATATATCGATTTACAGTCCGGCATTAACTGCCTGATCTGCCGCGCACCCTGCCAGTCGATCTCCAGTATAACATCCATGCCTTTTAGTAGCTGTTCCTGAATATGCTGCCGTGAAGTACCATACATATTGCCAAATACCGTGGCATGCTCAAAAAACTCACTACCTTCCACCATCGCTTCGAAAACTTGTTTGTCGATAAAATGATAATTCACACCGTCTTCTTCACCTGCCCGCGGCGGACGCGTGGTGTGCGAAACAGAAACGACGAGGTTATCAACCAGTTCAAGCACCGCATTAACCAGTGTGGTTTTACCCGCGCCGGATGCAGCCGAAATAATGAAAAGCGTACCTTTTGTCACTTAATGCATGACCTTTTAAGCAGTTACAATAATGATATAGAGTGTATTCTAGCAAGATTTGGCGTTGAAAACGCTTTTAGTCAGCTAGTAACTTCGAAAAACAGATAAACGTGCAATATTCTCAAGCATTGTTTTACCCTCTGAATCAGGCAGATGCTCAAGCTCATCAATCGCCAGCTGCGCCTGTAACTGCGCCATCTTTTCGCTATATTCCAGGGCACCTGTCTGCTGTATTATCGCCTGCACCTGTTCGATATGGTCATAACCGCCTTTTTCGATCGCGGATTTGATCACCGCCACCTGTTCAGCCGTTCCCTGCTGTATGGCGTAGATCAGCGGCAAGGTCGGTTTACCTTCAGCCAGGTCGTCACCGACGTTTTTACCCATCTGTTCACTGTTTGAACTGTAATCCATCACATCATCGATCAACTGGAACGCCGTTCCCAGGTAACGACCATAGGCCGCCATCGCCTGCTCTTCCTGTTCGCTACGTCGGCACAGAACTGCGCCCAGCTGAGTCGCCGCTTCAAATAATTTTGCGGTTTTACAGTAGATCACTTCCAGGTACTTATCTTCTGTGGTCTCTGCGTCATGCACGTTCATCAATTGCATGACCTCACCTTCTGCGATCACGTTGGTCGTCCTGGCCAGTATCTTCATCACCCGCATATCGTCGATATCCACCATCATTTCAAATGCACGTGAATAAAGAAAATCACCGACCAGTACACTCGCCGCATTTCCAAACAGTGCATTTGCCGTTTCGTTGCCGCGACGGAGTTCAGATTCATCGACAACATCGTCATGCAGCAGTGTCGCAGTATGAATAAACTCGATGATAGCCGCCAGCAGATGGTGCATATCACCTTGATAACCGAAAGATTTTGCAGACAAAAGCACCAACAACGGGCGCAGACGCTTACCGCCGGAGTTAACGATATAATGGCTTAACTGGTTCACCAGGGCGACTTCAGAACTCAGACGCTGACGGATGACCTGGTCCACAGCCTGCATATCAGGCAGGCACAGCGCCATCACATCGTCAAAACTGGGTTGCGGCTCAACTTGCTTTACGGGGTCTACTTCAGACAAAATATGTTCGGTTACCGGGGTCGTCAATAATCAGTGTGCGAATCCTATGTAGTCAGGTCTTGCAGGTCAAGCCGGTCTAAAGTGATTCATTGGATCAATAAATCGTATATTGCCTGATATGGGGCATTATTACACTATAAATTATGTCGTTTTACACTTGTCAGCGCGTCAGCAAACACGTATAATTTGCGCCCTTTCTGTCACGAATCTTTGGAGAACACCCATGTACGCTGTAATCAGTACTGGTGGCAAACAATATAAACTAGCTCAAGGCGACGTATGTCGCGTTGAAAAACTGGACGCTGAAGAAGGTGCTTCTGTCGATTTAGACAAAGTACTGATGATTGCTGACGGTGACAACATTAACATCGGCACCCCTTTTGTCGATGGCGGCAAAGTCACTGCAACAGTCAAATCTCATGGCCGCGCTAAGAAAGTCGAAATCATGAAGTTCAGACGTCGTAAACATCATCAAAAGAGAACTGGTCATCGTCAGTATTACACTGAAATCGAAGTGACTGGCATCTCTGCATAACCTAACAAGAGAACGGAACAATGGCACATAAAAAAGCAGCCGGTAGTACCAGAAACGGACGCGAGTCACAATCGAAACGACTTGGCGTTAAAAAATTCGGCGGTCAGTCAGTCGTAGCCGGCAATATTCTGGTTCGTCAGCGTGGCACAAAATTCCATGCTGGTAACAACGTAGGCATGGGCCGTGACCACACATTATTTGCAAAAGCAGACGGAAACGTCATTTTCGAAACCTGTGGACCGCTTAACCGCAAAACAATCAGTATCGATACAGGTTCGGCTCCAGCAAGCTAGAGACGACCGAACCAATGCGGTTAGGAAAAAGCCCCGCATGGGGCTTTTTTATTGCCTACTGATTATTGGCCATTAAAAAATTCATCGCCTCTGTAACGAATAATTCTAAGCATCTGATTTTTAAGCTAAACTAACACCACTTTAATAAAAGAGCACAGCCATGCGTTTTATCGACGAAGCAACCATAAATGTAATAGCCGGTGATGGCGGGACCGGCGTGGTCGCCTTTCGTCGTGAAAAATACATCCAGTTCGGCGGTCCAAATGGTGGTGACGGCGGTGACGGCGGCAGTGTTTACCTGGTCGGCGACCATGACATCAACACGCTTGCCGATTTTCGCCATGTTCGCACCTACACTGCCGACTCGGGCACACGCGGCGGCGGTAACCAGATGACGGGGCCCGGCGGTGATGACCTGTATATCCCTGTCCCCATCGGCACTTTAATATATGATGATGATATCGAAGAGCTCATCGGTGATATCACCCGGCAGGATCAAAAAATAAAAGTCGCCCAGGGCGGTTTTCACGGTCTCGGCAATACCCGCTTTAAAAGCTCGATCAACCAGGCACCGCGAAAATGCACGCCCGGCTCACCAGGTGAGCGCCGTAGCCTACGCCTGGAATTAAAGGTACTGGCCGACGTCGGCCTGCTGGGTTTACCTAATGCCGGCAAATCGACCTTTATCCGCTCGGTTTCGGCGGCGCGCCCTAAAGTAGCGAATTACCCGTTTACCACCCTGTTCCCCAATTTAGGGGTGGTACGTGTCGGCATAAACCAGAGTTTTGTGATCGCCGATATTCCCGGCATCATCGAAGGCGCTTCGGAAGGCGCGGGTCTGGGCATACAGTTTTTAAAACACCTGTCTCGTACCCGGCTGTTATTACACATAATCGATATGCAGCCCTATGACGGTACTGATCCGGTAGATGAGGCAAAAACCATCATCAATGAACTGAAAAGCTTCAGCCCTGAGCTTTCCGAAAAACCACGCTGGCTGGTGCTAAACAAATCTGACCTGTTAGATGATGATGAACTAAAAGCCAAACGGGAAGAAATCGTGCAGCAGCTGAACTGGCAGGGACCGGTATATACTATTTCAGCCATCAGTAAGAACGGCACAGAAAACCTTGCTTTTGACATAATGAAACAACTTGAGTCCGATCAGGAATTTAAACGTGATAATGAACCGTCATCTGATCAGGCCTTTGATCCTATAATCGAACCACCACAGGAAGAAGAACAAACCGAATGACTTCGCGCCAGACCACAACGCGTAAGGCAGTAGCCGAATCAAACCGCTGGGTAATAAAAATTGGCAGCTCACTCATCACCAATGACGGCCAGGGGCTTAACCACCAGGCTATTCAGTCATGGGCGGAACAGATTGCCAAGCTGCGTGCCGCAGGTAAAGAAGTATTACTGGTCTCATCCGGCGCCGTCGCAGAAGGCATGGCACGTCTCGGCTGGAAGCAACGTCCTCACGCACTGCACGAATTACAGGCAGCGGCAGCCCTTGGCCAGATGGGTCTGATCCAAAACTTCGAAAGCTGTTTTAAACAACACGATATTCATACCGCGCAGGTATTGCTGACACACGAAGATCTGAGCAATCGCCAGCGTTATCTGAACGCCCGCAGCACATTAAAAACACTGCTTGATTTAGGCGCTATCCCTATCATCAATGAAAATGACACCGTGGCGACAGATGAAATTCGCTTTGGTGATAATGATACTTTAGGCGCGCTGGTCTGCAATCTTGTTGAAGCTGACACCCTGGTTCTGCTGACAGACCAGCAGGGATTATTTGATAAAGATCCTCGGTATAACGAGGATGCCAAATTGATCAGCGAGTCAAATGCACGTAACCGTGACCTGCTAACCATGGCTGGCGACAGCGGTACTCTGGGTCAGGGCGGCATGCGAACAAAAATCACAGCAGCACAACGCGCTGCACGCTCTGGTACCAACACCATTATTGCGTCTGGCGCAGAAGAAAATATCCTGCAAAAAATTGCCCAGGGCGAAACAGTCGGCACCTTACTAACAGCAGACAATGAACCGATGTCGGCACGTAAACAATGGTTAGCTAACCAGCTGAAAATCTCCGGTAAATTATTTCTTGATGCGGGCGCCAGCAAAGCGATTCAGCAATCCGGCGTTAGCCTGCTGGCCGTTGGTGTCAGCAAAGTTGAAGGAAATTTTCAACGCGGTGAAGTGGTCTCTGTTATCAATGATAATGGTAATGAGATCGCTCGCGGACTGGTTAATTATGACAGTAAAGAAAGCTTGAAACTTAAGGGCGAGACCAGTGAGAAATTTGAAAGCATCCTGGGTTATGTTGATGAGGCGGAGTTGATACATCGGGATAACCTAGTGCTTTTATGATTTTTTCTCTTGCGCTTAATCTCTAACTCTTCATTACTTCTGATAGATTGCGCTTCTCACACCGCGGACGATACGCTCACCTGTAGGAGCGGAAAAAACTTTCTGGAAAAGTTTTTCACGTAAGCCCCGAAGGGGTGAAGCATAAGGATATGCTGAATAATCTAGTTCCGCGATCTTTTGGTTTTAGGTTTAGCTAAAGTAGCTTGAATTAGAGCCTGGCTGAGCAATAGTTACAGTAGGTTTTTAATTGAGCTTTGTGGGTCTCGCCCCACCGGCGAGGCACTCTTTTGGGCTGTAGCAAAAAAGTGACTCGCCTGCGGTGCGAATACCGCAATGCCAAGCCAAATTAAAATCGTAAATATTATTCAACCTAACCGTAACTCAAGCAACTTTAGTTAAACCTGCAACAAGATCGCGGAATAAAATTCCGCTCCTACAAATAAACAGACCAATAAAAAAGCCGGACTGACACAGTCAGCCCGGCTCTCAAATTCAATGCCCTGATAAATCAGGCGTAAAACTTACGCCATTGAACGAATATTGTTATTCATACGACTCTTG
>DAOVJH010000293.1 GCA_030673345.1 Pseudomonadota bacterium | reverse complement strand
GTTTGATTTTGTCCACTTTGTTCACAGCCCTCTTTCTCCTCGATCATCTGGTGCAGACCTGCTTCCCATGAACGGTCGGGCATAGAACGGCCACTGTTCTCATCGATGATGACTATTTTTTCCTCATCAACGATATAATTTATATCTTTTCTGTAACAATGCAGTGCAGACAAAGCCTGCTGGACCAGCACTTTACGCTTTCTTTCTCCACGCCAGATGCCACTCATATTCACGGTCAGTTCCTGCAACAAAGTCTCACCTTGTTCAGTCAGCCTGACCTGCCTGGCTTTTATATCCGCCTGGTAATAAATGCTCTTGTCTAGCTGTTTAGCCAGCCAGACGGCTTCACGGTGCAACGCTTCCTGTTGATTACTTTCAGATTTGCACGACAGTATCAGTGGTGTTCTTGCTTCATCTATCAACACGCTATCCACTTCATCCACCACCGCAAAAGACAGGCCTCGCAACAGTAATTTAGTCTTGATCGGAAGTGTGGTATACAACGATGATAACTTGATATCCAGATCAGTATTAAATTGTTTCAATATCATGCGGTCACGCAAATAATCGAAAACAAGCTGTTTACTCGTGCAATAGGTAATATCGCATCGGTAAGCCTGTTGGCGCTCCTGCTCACTCATCCCATCGATAACATAACCCACAGTAAGACCTAAACGCGTAAAAATTGGTCGCATTAATTCAGCATCTCGCTGTACCAGGTAATCATTGACGGTTATCACATGCACCGGCATATTAGCCATCGCAGCACAACCTGCCGGCAAGGTTGCCGTCAGGGTTTTACCTTCACCCGTCTGCATCTCTGCAATTTTCCCTTGCATCATGACCCAGCCGCCTAATAACTGGCTGTCATAGTGCGACATATTCAGCTCACGTTTTGCTACTTCCTTGATCGTTGCAAAAGCCCTGCTTATCAGTTCTTCTCTCAAGCCTTTACTGTGAAGATGGCATTTAACGTCGACGATCCATTTATTAAGTTCTACATCACTCATCGCTTCCAGGATCTTATGATTTGCATGCACACGATCAAGCATCGATCCATGCAGTCTGCGATGAGGCTTGAAAAGATCTGTACGCAACTTGTCAAAACGCTGTGATATCGTTTCTACCAAGGTATGTTTTATTTGTTTTTTCGTCGGGTACTGGCCGAAACAAACACCGGGATGCGGCGCCAGCAGTGATTCATCCTGTCTGATATATTGCTTAACAGACACTCTCTTTACACCTTGCCAAGTTCGTTGAGGAACAGTTCTTCAAATGATCTATACCACTGCGTAGCGAGTGGCTCTTCACCATGTTTGAATTTGACGAATACGCGCTGACCGATATGGGATGTCTTCGCATCATCTGGCAGTGCTATTTCAAACTGGAAGTATTGATCTTTAGTTTTTATAGCATCCGTATCAAACGGGTCAGTCTGAATATTACCGCCACCCTGTTGAGACAATGCTTTACTGGGCAACTTATAAGTGGCTGCAGGAATCTCTCGCGATACATGTGTCTTATAAATTAGATTCAAGTCATCGACAAAACGAATTTCAACATCCTCGACATTCTGCCTGACCAGACCGATTGCATTCTGTGGTACTACTGCCCGGATATTTACTTCATCGTAATTGATAACATACGCAACAGGGTCGCCCTGTCTCACAAAAACACCTTCTATATCACTGGCATTTGATATGACAAACGATCCATCCTGCGGACTCGTCATCACCAATTCACTTATCTGTTCTTCTAGTCGTGCGATCTTGCCCTGCATCAGGTTCATCTCATCCAATGTGATATCTGCCTGTACGATATCTATTTCGACTAAAGCCGCATGTTTTATTTTTAACTCACGATATTGCGCATTGAGTAATTTATGTCTGGTTTGAATCAACGGATCACTGGTCACGATCAACTGGCTGCCACTGCTGACATGCTCACCCTGCCCAACCAGTACCGAATCGACAAAACCATCGGCTGTTGCTCGAACGTGGGATTTTTCCGGCATCCACACCACACCTTCAGTGACGGTATTCAATGGCACAGGGATCATGAATATTACAGCCGTTACTCCAGCCATCGCTGTCGCAGTCAGGAGTATTGCCCGCCCACGTTTTTGCATCAACACCGGGCTGCCAAATAAGTGACGTAACCACTTTATAACAGGCATGACTGCCTGCATAAATATTGCCCATATCGCAAGGAGGATACCGATGAAGAAATACTGGCTGGCGACAAACAAGGTGATGACAACAATCAGGATCAATCGATATACGAAAGCAGCAGCACCATATGAGAGGAACCAGAAAGATTCACCACGTGCCAGTACCGGTGAATCCAGCCCCTGTACATTGAAGAGATATCTCTGGATAAGATAGCCATAATATTTATTAGCACGAGGACCAAGACCCGGAATCTCCAGCGCATCCGCCAACACGAAATAACCGTCAAACTTTAGTAGCGGATTACCGTTAAACAATATCGTCGAAGCACCGCCGATCAGCATCACATTGAAGAGTATGTCGCTGAACACTCCCTGCTGAACATTCAGCCATATCAGCAGTGCTATAGATGCCAATAAAAGCTCAACGATGATACCCGCAGCGCCGACCAGCATACGTTTATATTTTGAACGGAAAGAAGATGCGGCAGAAGCATCGACATAGGGTACAGGCATCAGCACCAGTATCATGATACCTAGCTCATGAACATCCCCACCCCAGCGTTTGACCGCAAAGCCGTGCCCAAGCTCATGAATAAGTTTTATTACCGGATAGACCAGCCACATCAGAAACAGGTTGTCTGGCGTCAGAGCACTTTCCATCGCATGGTTACTGAGCAGCTCCCAGTTACGCACCATCTGCAAGACAGAAAATATAACGACACATAAGGCGATCAAGCCGGCTGTACGGGTAAACAGCGGCGAAACATATCGCATGTATTTATTAAGAAACCTATCAGGGTCTAACAGGGAAAAACGCAAGGCCAGTGGATTGCCAAATTTTGTTTTGAATAATTGTTTACGTTGTTTTACTCTTCTATCGATGAGCTGCTGGATATCAACGGTAGTATCTGCATGCAGGAAATCAGCAAAGTGCAAGGTACCAAGTAAACGCATCACTTCATCTTGCGTAGGTGCATCATCACCCAGTTCTTCATTCAGCATTTCCCAGATATCATTAACAGTATGCTGACCATCGAT
>DAOVJH010000343.1 GCA_030673345.1 Pseudomonadota bacterium | reverse complement strand
CGTGTCACCGACTTTCACCAGCGGACGCTGATTGATGCAGGTGTTCTGGTTCGAACGTGTGTACTTGGTGAGGTTGTAGATATCAACACCGGTTGCGCCGTCAGCTGCTTCTGCCTCATGCGCGCGGATAACGATACGTCCTGAATCGACTGAATCGATCAGGCCGCCGCGGATAGCGATGACTGAAGCACCGGAATCATGCGCTACTGCACGTTCCATACCCGTACCGACTAACGGTTTGTCAGCACGTAATGTTGGTACCGCCTGGCGTTGCATGTTTGAACCCATCAGGGCACGGTTAGCATCGTCATGCTCCAGGAATGGAATTAAGGACGCCGCTACAGATACGATCTGTCTTGGCGATACATCCATATACTGTACGTCGGCAGGCGCAGCTAGTGAGAACTCGTTAAGATGACGACAGGAAACCATCTCATCTAACAGCTTGCCTTTGTCATTCATGGTGGCATTGGCCTGCGCGATTACAAAAGTACCCTCTTCGATCGCTGAAAGATAATCGATATCTTTCGTTGCCACGCCTTTTGCCACTCTGCGATAAGGCGTTTCCAGGAAACCGTATGCATTGGTACGCGCATATACAGACAGCGAGTTGATCAAACCGATGTTTGGTCCCTCAGGTGTCTCAATCGGACATACACGGCCATAGTGGGTTGGATGCACGTCGCGCACCTCGAAACCAGCACGTTCACGTGTCAGACCGCCTGGGCCTAACGCTGAGATACGGCGCTTGTGTGTTACTTCAGATAATGGATTATTCTGATCCATGAACTGAGACAACTGGCTGGAACCGAAGAATTCTTTTACAGCAGCGGCAACCGGTTTCGCATTGATCAGCTCCTGCGGCATCAGACCATCTTGCTCGGCAGTGGTCAAACGCTCTTTTACTGCGCGCTCAACGCGGACCAGACCAACGCGGAATACGTTCTCTGCCATCTCGCCTACGCTACGGATACGGCGATTACCCAGATGGTCGATATCGTCTACGGTACCGTTACCGTTACGGATATCTAACAGCTCATTCATTACAGCGATGAGGTCAGATGACTCACCTAATGTTTCACATAACTCCTTTGCATAATCATCTTTACGTGTACTGAAGTGACGATGATCGAAAAGCACACCTGGGCCTTCTGAAGAATCACGGCGCATACGACGATTGAACTTCATACGACCGACCTTTGAAATATCGTAACGGTCTGGCGAGAAGAACAGGTTATTAAACAGGTTTTCAGCAGCATCTTTAGTAGGCGGCTCACCTGGGCGCATCATGCGGTAGATCTCTACCTGTGCTTCCAGTTTGGTCGTCGTGCTATCGATGGCCAGCGTGTTAGAGATGAAAGGACCAGTGTCCAGATCATTGGTGTAGATTACCGGCACGCTCTTGATGCCTTTCTCTTGAACAAAAGCGATCAGCTCTTCTGTGAATTCAGCATTGGCCGGTACCATGACTTCACCGGTTTCTTCATCGATGATGTCTTTTGCTAAAATTTTACCGACCAGGTAATCCAGTGGTGCATTCAGCTTTTTAACTTTTTTCTTCTCAAGCAGTTTGATGTGACGCATGGTCACACGCTTACCGGTTTCTACGACAACTTCTTTACCGGCAGTAATATCAAAGCTGGCGGTATCACCACGCAGACGCTCCGGCACCAGATCAAAACTTACGCCATCTTTGGTAAAGCTGTAATCGATACTGTCGAAGAAGGTATCCAGGATCTCTTCATTGTTATAACCCAGAGAACGCAGCAATATCGACGCTGGCAATTTGCGGCGACGGTCGATACGCACGAACAAACAATCTTTAGGGTCAAATTCGAAGTCGAGCCATGAGCCACGGTAAGGAATAACGCGTGCAGAATATAAGATCTTACCAGATGAGTGAGTTTTACCTTTATCGTGGTCAAATAACACGCCGGGTGAACGGTGTAACTGAGATACGATCACACGCTCGGTGCCATTTATCACAAACGTACCGTTATCAGTCATCAGGGGCATCTCGCCCATGAACACTTCCTGCTCTTTTACTTCTTTTGGCGTGGTTTGCTTTTTCTTTTCTTTATCAAATATCTCAAGACGTAAGACTACGCGCAGCGGCGCTGCATATGTCATACCACGAAGCTGACACTCTTTAACGTCAAAAACAGGCTTACCCAGTCTATACTCTACAAACTGAAGTTTTACATGGCCCGAATAACTGATGATTGGGAATACTGATTCAAAAGCACCCTGCAAGCCAGTGCTCAGGCGCTGCGCTGCAGTTTTTTCTGATTGTAAAAATCCACGAAATGAATCAATTTGCATTGATAACAAATAAGGCACGTCCAGCACAGGTGGGCGCTTACCGAAATCCTTGCGGAGTCGTTTTTTCTCGGTAAAAGAGTATGTCATCAGTATTCCTCGTTTAATCTAAATTATTTATAACCGCTAGAATCATTTCTGAATCTGAGCCATTAACTACTTATTCACTATTCAACTATTTCTATGTGAAAATTTCCCACATAGAAACAGGAAAAGGCCGGGAAAACACTGCTTTTCAGCAGTGTCTCCAGCCTGTCCTGTCGCTGATTACGCCGCCCCCTCAGGGGCAATCGAGTTCAGCGCGATGCCTCTACTTAAGCTCGCAAGTTGCGCCAGCTTCTTCAAGCTGCTTTTTAACTTCTTCAGCTTCGCCTTTAGATGCAGCTTCTTTAAGTACAGTCGGTGCACT
>DAOVJH010000420.1 GCA_030673345.1 Pseudomonadota bacterium | reverse complement strand
TGTTTTTGTAAGTCCGCTTATGGCCGATAGCAGACTCTCATGAATACGGTATAATGCGCACATTCTACCGAGTATAGCCAATATGTATTTATCTAAGTTCCAATTAACCACGTTAAAAGAAACACCTTCTGATGCAGAGATTACCAGCCATCAACTTATGCTGCGTGCCGGCCTGATCAGAAAACTCGCTTCAGGACTTTACACCTGGCTGCCGCTTGGCCTGCGCGTCATGCGCAAAGTCGAGAACATCGTCCGTGAAGAGATGGACAACTGTGGTGCACTGGAAGTTCTGATGCCAGCCGTCCAGCCCAGTGAACTCTGGCAGGAATCAGGACGCTGGGAACAATATGGGCCTGAACTGTTACGTATGAAGGACCGCCACGACCGGGAGTTCTGTTTTGGTCCTACGCATGAAGAGATCATCACCGACATCGCGCGTAAAGAGCTGTCCAGCTACAAACAGCTGCCCGTAACTTATTACCAGATACAGACCAAGTTCCGTGATGAAGTAAGACCTCGTTTCGGCGTGATGCGCGCGCGAGAGTTCATCATGAAAGATGCCTATTCGTTTCACTGCAGCCAGGAAAGCCTGCAAACGACCTATGACATCATGTACCAGACCTATAGCAATATCTTTAACCGCCTGGGCCTTGAGTTTCGTGCAGTGATGGCAGACAGCGGTTCTATCGGCGGCAACAGCTCACACGAATTTCATGTACTGGCCGACTCCGGTGAAGATGCCATCGCTTTCTCCAGCGAAGGTGATTACGCAGCGAATGTAGAAAAAGCTGAAACTATCGCAGCGACAACACCACGTCCGGCTGCGTCAGCCGAGATGGTGACTGTCGATACACCCGACCAGCACAGCATAGAAGACGTCAGCCAGTTTCTCTCCGTGCCTGCAGCCCAGTGCCTCAAGACGCTGTTCGTCGAAGGCAGTGAAGAAGGTACGGTGGTCGCACTGGTATTACGCGGTGACCACGAGCTGAACGAGATCAAAGCTGACCACCTTGACGAGATTGCAACACCACTCTGCCTCGCCAGTGACGAACAGATCAAACAGGTTGCCGGATGCTCGGCCGGTTCACTTGGCCCTGTCGGTCTATCGATAAAAGTGATAGCAGATCATGCCGCCCTGCAATGTGCTGACTTTGTCTGCGGCGCTAACGAAGACGGTAAACACCTGACCGGTGTCAACTGGGAACGTGACTGCCCTGTCCCGGATGCTGCTGATTTGAGAAACATCATCGAAGGTGATGCCAGCCCTGATGGCAAAGGCACTTTATCCATCGTCCGCGGCATCGAAGTCGGCCATATATTCCAGCTCGGGAAAAAATATTCCGAAGCGATGAATGCCAGCGTACTCGATGAAAACGGCAAAGCTACCATCATGTCCATGGGCTGTTACGGCATCGGTGTGACACGCATCGTCGCCGCCGCCATCGAACAGAATCATGATGAGAACGGCATCATCTGGCCAGCCAGCCTGGCCCCGTTCGACGTAGCGATCGCACCCATCAACATGCAGAAATCGGAAGATGTAAGCGCTGCGGCAACCAAACTTTATGATGAACTTACCGCGGCTGGCCTGGATGTTCTGCTCTATGACGAAAAAGCACGCTTAGGCGGCATGCTGGCAGACCTGGATCTGATCGGCATACCACACCGGGTCGTCATCGGTGACCGCGGCCTGAAAGAGAATAAAGTGGAATACAAAAAACGCGATGCCGAAGAGAGCCAGGATATCGCCATTGATGACATCGTTGAATTTATAACAAACACATAAAACCTCATAGAAGTACCGAGTGGCTTTTATTTACGTTTATTTACGGAAAAATGTGCCTTTTTTGTATATATTTAAGCCATGCTTACGCGAATAGTCACCACTGCCCTTTTATTCCTTTCCGTCTCGATTGCGATGACGCAGATGCATGCTGGCACCCCGCATGTCGATCAGAAACTTCGCAAGTTATTAACCGATGCCATCAACTCTTCTGAGAGTTTCGATGATCGTTTTCACGCCGAAGTCTGGCTGGTCGATATGTCCAACCGTCTGCAACGGTTTATCAAGGATGAAAAAACACGC
>DAOVJH010000166.1 GCA_030673345.1 Pseudomonadota bacterium | reverse complement strand
GATGTACCCACTGTATCCTAAAGTCATCGATCAGCAGGCTATTAACTCTGCACGTGTCGAAGCGATGATGCGCCGCTCAAATCAACCCAGCTCGAAAGACAAAACTGCCGAGGCTATCGAGTACATAGAAACACAGCATTCTCTTATCTGAGCCAACTAAAAGTAATTTTGTTAAACGGTTGGCAAGAATCGTCAATCAATATCTCCATTATTACTTACACTGGACGTTAACATCCATATAGCTCATATGTTATTTTCGTATTCTTGATATAATTAAGAGACATTAAAACCAACTACAACTAGTTATCCAGCCTTCATTTCATCATGAATAGCAGCAGCAAACGTCCACTTGTCCTTCTTATTGCATCTCTTGTTGCCCACGGGATGTTAGCTGACTCGCTATACGCAGAACCGATATATCATCCAAGTGGACCACAGCTTACATTTGGCGGCATGACTCATCGCCAGATGACCGTCTCAGACATGGGCAACCCTGCGCACCCAGCGGGTGTCCCCTACCCTGAGGGGGATAACGGTATCTATGGTGCAGGCTTGTCGATCGGACTTGGCATCGAATATGACGGTAACGATAATTTTTTCAAGTTGCTGGATAAACTCGGTGAAGACGGCGCCTCCGTACCCGGTGGCGATGACGGCAGCGGCGACTCTGGCGAGGACGGCGACACTATTCTCCCGCCACTTCCACCACTGGACCCGGACGTACAGGAAAAACTGGATCAGCTCATCAAAGAAGTTGCAACGGCCGCTGCCCTGATCGGCGTATCAGTAACCGGGCTGAACGCAAAAGCATTCATCTCCGCCGACGTACCCGTACTCATCAGCAATGACGCGCTGGGCGGTGCCTGGACATTCGGCGCAAACCTTTCTGTCACCACCAATCTTAGAGGCTTAAACGACCCCATTAAGTTTGATGCCGACCTTGCCTTAGAAAATCTGCGAGCATTATACGATACCAATACTACTGTTCCTGTTACTTACGACCTGACCGGCGACGTTTCGGTCACCGTCAATCCAGATGGCACAACAAAGTTCCGCTTTGATAATAACAGCGGCGTCCTTACCAAAGCAGCCCAAATCACAGAGATCGGCATCGGTTATAGCCGCAAGGTCTGGCAGAGAGAAAATAACAAGGTCTTAGTCGGTGTTAAACCCAAATATTTTGACGTTGGCCTTTCTAATACAGCTATCCCGATTTCAGACATCCAAAATGCGAGAGACATTTTTGAAAGTCTGGATAAATCAAACTTCAAATATGAACAGGATTTCGGTGTCGACCTTGGCGTCATCTGGAGCGGCAAGCAGTACCAGCTTGGTGCAACCCTGACCAACCTGAACGAACCTGATTTTCATTATCCCGCGCATGACCTGTCAAGTTTCACCAACCCTGTAATCATTCAGCTCGTCAGGGAGAGTGAAAAATATGTCATGGAACGCCAGTTAAAACTGGAAGGCGGCCTGATAACCAGCAACGGCGCCTGGGGAATAAATTTTGGACTTGATACCAATGCGGTACCTGATCCGATGGGTGATGATTACCAGTGGGTCTCTGTCGGTGCCGGCTTTGCATCCAACAGCTGGTGGCTACCCGGTGCCCGCCTCGGTCTGCGAAAAAATATAGCCGGTACCAGATTAACTTATGCGACAGCCGGCGTTACCGTATTCAACATCATCAACCTGGATCTGGCGGTCACCACAGACACGATAAAAGTTAATGATAAAACTGTGCCTCGCGGTCTGATCGCTAACCTCGGTGTATATATGCAGTTCTAGTATAGATAGAATCCGAACTGCTTTTCTACATACCGTTACCAAATTTATCGTGGTGGATCTCGGTAGATTCACGCATCGATTTCAATGCAACAGCGTAACCCCGCAGGATATCAAGCGCCCAGGATATCCGTTCTCTGAAATAACTGTCAGCATCTTCATTATTGTCTTCGGCTTTTTCGTTCAAGATAGTTTCGATATTACGTAAGATCAGTTGCTCGGGGATATAACACAAGCGATTATTTTTATAACTACTCATGCGTAATTCAGCAACCGGGTAAGCACCGCCATCTGCAGATGATACAGTCACGATCAATGCCGGCTTATGCCCCAGCTCAAACCGGTTAAACATCAAAAAGAAATTCTTTAATCCTGCGGGAACCTGGCCATGCCACTCCGGCGAGATAATGATAAAACCATCACTCTCAGATAATTGTTTCTTCAGGGGTGCGAGCCGCTGGTTCCATTCTTCACTATCTTCCCACAGCGTTTGATCCCACAGTGGTAAAGGATTATCTGCCAGCGCATAAACCCAGGGTTCGACATCATCAAAATCATCGCTCAATGTCGCCTCCAGATGACGTGCGACTTTTTCACTCTGAGAAGGGTTTCGGTGGCTGCCGCTGATGATGCTGATTTTCATAAGTTACGATCTCAAAAAAATGAGGCTCAAGTTTATCTGAATATACCGGCAAACAGTCACACTACTAATACGGGTTCATTGAGACGAGATAACTGCTCTCTCAACTCAAGCACATGCTGCTCCCAATACTGGTTAGTATTAAACCAGGGAAAGGCCAGCGGGAAAGCCGAATCATCCCAGCGCCTTGCCAACCATGCGGCATAATGCATCATACGCAGGCTGCGCAGTGCCTCGATCAGGTGCAGCTCTTTTAGATCCAGCTCAGCAAACTCTTCATAACCTTCCAGCAGATCACACATCTGCTCCGTCATCTCCTGACGCTCACCGGATAACAGCATCCACAGGTCCTGTATCGCCGGTCCATTACAGCAGTCATCGAGGTCGACAAAATGCGGGCCGTCATCTGTCCACAACACATTGCTGCGATGACAATCACCATGCAGGCGAATAGCCTGGTAACCGCCGCATCGATCAAAAGCGGCCTGAATCTCTTTTAACAGATCATCAACCAGTGTCCGATAGGCCACTTCCAGGTGGCCTGGAATAAACCCCTGTTCCTGCAGATACGCTGCCGGTTCATTTCCCATCCTTTTTATCTCGATCTGATGGCGATGTTTAAAAGATGCGGTGCGTCCTACATTATGAATACGCGCAATAAATCGTCCCATCCAGTTCAGGTCATCACGCGTTTCAAGATCCGGCCAGCGGCCGCCACGTAAAGGATAAAGTGAAAAACGATAACCCTGATGCTCGAATAAAGAAACACCGTCGATTATTATCGGTGCTACCACGGGTATTTCCGATTCCAGCAACTCAAGTGCAAATTCATGCTCTTCACCGATCGCCTGATCACTCCAGCGATTGGGCCGGTAGAACTTGGTTATGATCGCGCCACCTGTTTCCAGCTCGCATCGATACACACGATTCTCATAACTATTCAGCGCCAGCAGACGGCCACTGGTTTCATAACCTGCGGATTCAACGGCCGAGAGTATGGTCTCCGGTGTTAAATCAGTATAATCCTGCTTTAAATTATCTTGTTCTTGCATCATTCACACTTATATTTAATATGACCGCCATTATAAACAAACCCGCCCCCCAACCGGAAATTGATTGCTGGGTTCAGGGCAGCGAACCTTTGATCAGTGATCTGGGTGGCCAGGTGATCCTCATCGAAGTGATACAGGTCAACTGCCCGGGCTGTTTCATCCATGCACTGCCCGAAGTTATACGCCTGCACGAAGGCTATCACTCACAGGGTTTGAAGGTTTTTGCCATCGCAACGGCTTTTGAGCATTTTGAACAAAACACACTTGAAAACCTGCAGCGCCTGCTGAAACACGGTGAATTACAGGGTGATCCATTGTTACAACTGGGTAAAGCCGGTTTTCTGGAAAACAACAGCCTGCCTTACACTGTCCCGTTCAGCGTCGCTATGGACAGACTGGTAAAAGCTGAAACAGATGTCAGTGAGGGTGATATCAATCAATTCATATTAAGCCAGATCCCTGATTTCTTTCAGGGTGATTTAGCTGAAGAGCGTAAGCAGGCCATCTATCAGCAGGCTGAAACCCACCTGAAAGGCAGACCTTATAACGCAAAAACATTTGAGATGTACCAGTTGCAGGGCACGCCCTCAAGCATCCTAATCGACAAAAAGGGCACTCTCAGACAGGTATCGTTTGGCGCGGCAAATCATCTGGAAGCTGAAATAAAGGCATTGCTGATTGAATAATGATTAAAATTTTTAAAACCTTTAACCACACAGGCATGAGTAAAAAACCTAAATTGACAAATATATGTCATCTCGACCATAGGGAGAGATCTTATGCTCTGACACTTTTAGATATCTCCCTATGGTCGAGATGACACCATACCCGCAGTTCACATTCATGATAATGCCCTTTTAACAGGTAATATATTTTTACGCTGCGCCCTCTGTGTCTCTGTGGTTAAAATTCTTTTAGTTTTCAAATCAAAAAAATATTATAATTCACCCATCTTTTTTAACCGAACAACTATCATGATCGAAAGCATCGCAGAAAAATTCCTCTACGCCAGCCGCTGGCTGCTGGCACCTATATACCTCGGCCTCAGCTTTGGCCTGCTGCTCCTGGGCCTTAAGTTTTTTCAGGAGGTATTTCACGTGCTGCCAATGGTTTTTGCGACCAAGGAAGCAGACCTGGTACTGTTGATATTGAGCCTGATCGACCTGTCACTGGTC
>DAOVJH010000074.1 GCA_030673345.1 Pseudomonadota bacterium | reverse complement strand
TGTGCGACCAATACATTTACGATCGGCGGCACGATATCCGGCATTCTAGGCGGAGAAAGTGCTACCCTGCAAAACAACGCCGGTGATGACCTTGTAGTTTCGGCTGACGGCAGTTTTGTATTTGTCACTCCGATAGCAGATCTAGCCGGCTATGCCGTCACCGTACCTGTTGCTCCTGCGACGGCTGGAAGCTGTACTGTCACCAATGGTACAGGAACTGTGTCAAATGCAAACGTCACTAATGTGAGCATTGCCTGTCCTTAACGTTTAACTTTACAACAAATAGCAATATACTAAGCGACCTGAGAACAGGTCGCTTTTTTTATGCCCATAACTTATGTCTAGCCAAAATAATATTTTCTTAATCGGGTTGATGGGTACCGGCAAGACAACGGTCGGCCGCCAGTTATCCCGTAAGCTCAAAATGGATTTTTACGACAGTGACCGCGTCATCGAAGAGCGTACCGGTGCAGACATCCCTCTGATCTTTGAAAAAGAAGGCGAAGCCGGCTTTAGAAAACGTGAGACCGACATCATTGACGAACTCACCCGAAAAGACAATATTATCCTTGCCACCGGCGGCGGCGCTGTATTAAACAGTGAAAACCGTAACCACCTGGTCAACCGGGGCACGGTTTTCTACCTGAAGAGCAACCTCAAAACACTGATAGAGAGAACCAGCAAAGACAAGAACCGGCCACTGCTGCATGCCGACGAACCGGCTGAAACCATCCTCAAACGCCTGCTCGATGAACGTGGTCCGCTCTACGAAGAAACAGCTGATTACACCATAGAAACTGCCAACAACTCGATTCATGGCGTAATACAGGCTATCATTAAGTCTCTTTAAATCGATTTACCAGGAACCTGCATACTTCATAGGAACGCTAAATATTAAGCTTAAACACATAGATATAATGTAGAATTATCGTATCTTAACGAGCTACACTATGTCACTAACAACGCTATACAGATTTTTCCAAAATTCTGCATTCCTATGAAATATCCAGGCTAACGATACAAATGACCACACTGACTGTTGAACTCGGCGAACGCAGTTACCCGATCTATATCGGTAGCGACCTGCTCGGACAAGCTGACCTGCTAAAAAAACATATCCCTGGCAATAGCGCCCTCATCGTCACCAATGAAACAGTCGCCCCACTCTACCTGGAAAAAACACAGTCCATGTTATCCGGGCTTAAAAATGAAGCCGTGATCCTGCCTGATGGTGAAAAATACAAAAACCTGGAAGTCTTAAACCAGATATACGACAGCCTGCTGCGTAATCGTTTTGACCGCAATACCACGGTTATCGCCCTGGGCGGCGGCGTGGTCGGCGACATGGCTGGATTTGCCGCCGCCAGCTACCAGCGCGGCGTACACCTTATTCAGATTCCTACCACCCTTTTATCACAGGTCGATTCTTCTGTGGGCGGCAAAACCGGCGTCAATCATGCACTGGGTAAAAACATGATCGGTGCTTTTTATCAGCCCAAAGCCGTGATAGCCGATACCGATACCCTCGACACGCTGCCTGACCGGGAATTAAGCGCCGGTATCGCTGAAATCATAAAATACGGCTTGATTTGCAATGCAGAGTTTTTTGGCTGGTTAGAAAATAATATGCCATCATTGCTTACTCGCGATAAAGATGCACTCCTTCATGCCATCGAAGTCTCCTGCCAGACAAAAGCCGATGTAGTCGCTGCCGATGAACGCGAAAGTGGCAAACGCGCCCTGCTGAACCTTGGTCATACTTTTGGTCATGCCATAGAAAATGCCATGGGCTACGGTGAATGGCTGCACGGTGAAGCCGTTGGTGCCGGTATGTGCATGGCGGCATCGATGTCCAACCAGATGGGCTGGATGAGCGATGAGGACACACAAAAGACGATCAATCTTATTGAACAGGCAAAACTGCCCTGCAACGCACCCAAATCGATGACTACTGAAAAATTTCTCGATCTGATGTCAGTCGATAAAAAAGTGCTGGACGGTGTTTTACGGCTGGTACTGATGAAAGGCATCGGTCAATCAATCGTAACGGATGACTACACGCTGGACGATCTAAACCAGGCCATCAACCTGTCACTTGCAGCCTGAATATGACGGGAGATAACGATATAAACAGAGGCAACAGTTACAGCGGACAACTTGTCTCTTACGCATGCAATGACACGCGTTCGATCGGTCGCCGCTTTGAAGAAACACATCCGACCTACCGCAATGAATATCAGCGCGACCGCGACCGAATCATCCACTCCGCAGCATTTCGGCGTCTGGAGTATAAAACACAGGTTTTCGTCAATCATGAAGGCGACCTTTTTCGTACCCGTCTGACTCACTCACTCGAAGTCGCACAGATCGCCCGCAGCATCGCACGCGAACTAAAACTGCACGAAGACCTGACCGAGGCTATCGCATTAGCACATGACCTCGGACACACCCCTTTTGGCCATGCCGGACAAACAGCTCTGAACAATTGCATGAAAGATTTCGGTGGTTTTGAACACAATATTCAATCATTGCGTGTGGTCGATAAACTGGAACAAAAATACGCTGACTTCGACGGCCTCAACCTGACCTTCGAAACACGTGAAGGTATTTTAAAACACTGCGCGCTCCACAACGCAGAAAGACTAGGTGACGTCGGCCAGCGCTTTTTAGATAAATCGCAACCCAGTCTCGAAGCTCAGCTGACCGATTATTCTGATGAGACAGCTTATAATAATCATGACATCGATGATGGTATCCGTTACGGCCTGATCACCATCACTGATCTGTTAAAGATCGAATTATTTCGCACACAATACGACATCGTGAACAAACAATACCCTGGACTGGATGACAAAAAACTTATTCATGAAGTTATCCGCCGCATGATCAATGTCATGGTCGTTGACCTGATCGACACCTCTCGTGAAAACATTAGCAATGCCAATTTAAGTTCGATCGATGACGTACGCAAGCAAGAACAAAAAATAATGGCTTTCAGCAAGCAGATGAGCGAACAAAAACTGGAACTAAAACAGTTTTTGCGCAAGAGCCTGTACCAGCACTACCGCGTACACCGGATGACAAAAAAAGCGGCAGACGTAATCGACGCATTATTCAATGCCTTTATGGATGACCTGAAAATATTACCCACAGAAGCATTAGAACACTGCAACACACTAAAAGAAAAACACGGTGATAAGGGTGTGGCTCGTGGCATTTCCGACTATATCGCCGGCATGACCGACCGCTATGCCATCGTGGAATACGAAAGGATCTTCAACCCACGCCAGTTATCCTTCGTTAACCTTCATCCATAAGCTCTAATAGTGGCTGGTCTGATCCCGCAAAACTTTATTGATGACCTGATCTCACGTAGCGATATCGTTGAAGTCATCAACACCCGTGTTCCACTAAAAAGAAAAGGCAAAGAATTCACCGCCTGCTGCCCGTTTCATAACGAAAAAACACCTTCCTTCACCGTAAGTGAAAACAAACAGTTCTTTTATTGTTTTGGCTGTCACGCCAAAGGTAACGTCATCGGCTTTCTGATGGACTATGAGCACCTGAGTTATGTCGATGCTATCGAATCGCTGGCTGCTGACGCACATCTTGATGTGCCCCACGAAGACAATGGCAGAACAAACAGAAACACAGAAGATAAACAGCCGCTATACGATATATTAAGACAGGCCAGCGAGCTATTCCAACAACAGTTAAAAAGCTCTGAACGCGCGGTTGAATACCTTAAAAAACGCGGTCTTTCAGGTGAGATTGCAAAACAGTTCAAGATCGGTTACGCACCCGATGGCTGGGATTTTTTGATCAGCCGTCTCGGAAAATCAAAAGACCATCTGCACGCCCTGAGCAAAACCGGCTTAATCGTTAATAAAGAAAACAACAAAACGTATGACCGCTTTCGCGACCGCATCATCTTTCCTATTACCGATCAACGGGGACGCATCATCGGTTTTGGCGGCCGCATTCTCGACCAGGGTGAACCCAAGTATTTAAACTCACCTGAAAATACCGTTTTCCATAAAGGTTTCGAGCTTTATGGTTTATATGAAACAAAACAGGCATTGAGAAAGATCGAACGCATTATCGTTGTCGAAGGTTACATGGACGTCGTTGCTCTAGCGCAAAACGGTATCAACTATGCCGTTGCCTCGCTAGGCACCGCGACCACTACCGAACAGATCCATAAAACATTTCGTACCACACATGAAATAATTTTTTGCTACGACGGCGACAACGCAGGGAAAAAAGCGGCGTGGCGGGCACTGGAAAACACTCTATCCGTCATACGTGACGGCATGATTGCCAAATTTCTATTCCTGCCGGAAAAAGAAGACCCAGACACAATGGTGCGTAAAGAAGGCAAAGATGCTTTTGAACAGCGCATCAAAGATGCAACGACCTTGTCAGAATTTTTATTTGAACATTTAAAAGCTGAAGCTGATCTCAATACCAAAGAAGGTAAGGCACAACTTGCCAGCAAAGCCAAAAAATTAATCGAGAAGATGCATAACAGTTTATTTAAAGACTTATTAATCGAAGAACTTTCATCACTGGTCGGTCTAAGCCAACAACACCTGGAATCAAAGATTTCCTCTGCCGATAAATTAAATGTACCCGCACAAAAAACAGCCAAACCAATTCGCGGACAGCAGGTACAGAACAACAAAACGCGCATCGCTATCGCCTTGTTACTACAAAACCCGGCGCTAGCCTCACAACATAAAGTGCCTGATAATTTTAAACAGGCATTTACCAAGGGCCTTCCCTTGTTATACGAGCTGCAAAAAATAATCGAGTCAAATTCCGAGATATCTTCGGCTGCACTACTCGAACGTTTTCGTGACAATGAGCATGAAAAAGCACTGCAACTACTGTCCATGTTACAGACACCTGAAACAGAAAATACTGACAACATTTCTGAAGTCTATAGAAGCCTTATCGAACGTCTGCACTATGAAGACCGTGAAGAATATTTCCACCATAAGATAGAAAATAATGAGCTGCTTACAGACGAAGAACAAAAAGAGTACCTTGAGCTCTGCACCAAATAATGTTTGACATCGTTTAATTTTGATGGATAATACCTCTCAACAGCGCTAATTTGTCTCAGATTGCGGGCGCTATATAAATACGGCTAAAGCGAGTTTCGACACCCTGTTTTCGAAAACCCGTTTTAGCAGCAGCTGAGCGGGTTTTTTTATGCCCGCCTAAAAAAGATAAACAAAACACACATTTTAGTAAGGATTAAGCATGAGCGATTATTTATTTACCTCTGAATCTGTTTCAGAAGGCCATCCAGACAAAGTTGCTGATCAAATTTCTGATTCAGTTCTTGACGCTATTTTTGAACAGGATAACAAAGCACGTGTTGCCTGTGAGACCATGATCAATACCGGCATGGTAGTGATAGCAGGTGAAATCACGACTGAAGCCTGGGTTGATATGCAGGATGTGGTCAGAAACACTATTAAGGAAATTGGTTATAACAGCTCTGAAATGGGTTTTGACTATGCTTCCTGTGCGGTCATCACTTCGATCGACAAGCAATCAGCTGATATTGCAGCAGGTGTCGATGAATCATCGGATCACGAACAGGGCGCAGGTGACCAGGGTCTGATGTTTGGTTATGCCAGCAATGAAACCGATGTTTTGATGCCAGCACCGATAACCTATGCTCACCGCCTGGTAAAGCGTCAGGCTGAACTTCGCAAGAATGGCACCCTGCCCTGGTTACGACCAGATGCAAAAAGTCAGGTGACTTTCCGTTACGAAAATGGCAAGCCTGCTGGAATTGATGCCGTTGTACTGTCTACACAGCATTCGCCGGATATCCATTATAAAGAGCTTCGTGAAGCCGTCATGGATGAAGTTATCCTGCACGAACTGCCAGAAGAATGGATCAGTAAAGATACCAAGTTCCATATCAATCCAACAGGAATTTTCGTTATCGGCGGCCCCGTCGGTGATTGCGGCCTGACCGGTCGTAAGATCATCGTAGACACCTACGGTGGTATGGCACGCCATGGTGGCGGTGCGTTCTCTGGTAAGGATCCTTCTAAAGTTGACCGCTCTGCTGCTTACGCCGGGCGTTATGTGGCTAAAAATATCGTTGCTGCCGGTTTAGCAGAAAAATGTGAAGTACAGGTTTCTTATGCGATCGGTGTTGCTGATCCAACATCAATTTCAATACAGACATTTGGCACCGGAAAAATTGCGGATGAAAAAATCGTTCAATTAATCGGTGAGCACTTCAACCTTAAAGCTCGCGGTATCGTCGATATGCTGGATCTATTGCGCCCGATTTACAAGAAAACAGCCGCTTACGGTCATTTTGGACGTGAAGAACCTGAATTTACCTGGGAAAAAACCGATAAAGCTGATGCATTAAGGGATGCAGCAGGCTTATAGTCTGGCTACAGGACACATCCAGCCGTTTGTTAAATGACGGAATGTGTCCTATAATTCGTCCCACTATTTCTGAGGAGCGCTGCAACAGGTACTTAATCTGTCAGGCTCAGAAGCAAGAATCCTCAGCTAGTGTCTGAACGAAAATAGCTCGTAACAAGGCTGCTCCAGATGCGCAAGATTGGCATCTGGAGCAGTCGCAGTAGCGCTACTTTTCATTCAGGCACTGGCTCAAGGTATCTTTTTAACAACGGCGCTCATTTCTTTAATTTATACAGATTAGGAGATGAGCATGAATGCCGTTGTCGATACCAATTCCAAACAAGACTATAAAGTCGCCGATATTTCACTGGCCGAATGGGGCCACAAAGAAATCCGCATAGCTGAAACCGAAATGCCAGGTCTGATGGCATTACGTCAAGAATATGGAAAAGAACAGCCTCTGGCTGGCTGCCGTATCATGGGCAGTATCCATATGACCATCCAGACGGCTGTACTGATCGAAACACTGGTCGCTCTGGGCGCTGAAGTTCGCTGGGTTTCCTGCAATATCTTTTCCACTCAGGACCACGCAGCCGCTGCCATCGCCGACCAGGGCATCCCT
>DAOVJH010000411.1 GCA_030673345.1 Pseudomonadota bacterium | reverse complement strand
TGATCGTTTCATCACTATCGATCGATCACTGGCAAATATCGTTATCGATTCTCTACCAAAAGGTTCACTTACAATAAAACGATAAAGGTTTTCATATTCGGGGATGGTCAGAAAATAACCCGCAGTGTAAAAATTACTCGCCTGATTTTCATTGGGCAATATCTGCGTTATGTTACCTGCAGCATCGACGTAAAACATGTAGATATAAGCGTCCTGCCCAAGGCTTAATAAAAACTGTAGTTCATCACCTTCGACGAACTGTTGCTGGTCTCCAAGGTGCGTTGTCAGTTCAACCGGGATAACCTCCAGTTTATTATCGTATGCGCCTTCATCGTCAGCGCTACTAATACTGCTGCAGCCTGTTATCAATAACATCAGCAAGCAACTGTTTATTACCTTAAATACAGACAGCACGGTCACACATCGGCAACGAAAGGGAGTGATTCCTGTCATAGTGGGAAATATGGCATTTTTATGTGGGGTACCAGTGACTATATTTTGTAAGCTTTATCAGATATGGAATGTATCTTAGCAATAAAAACCTATATCATAACCATCATTATTTTTTTAACTGAAGATCGCTAAATGGTTACCTATCTATACTGGATTACGATTATCGCGCTCGCGTTTGGCCTGTTTTATTTTATCGGTTACAAGATCGAAGAATGGAAGATTGCCGCACTCGCCTGTATCAGCATACTGGCCATCGGTTTTATCGCCTATCACTTTCATTTTCAGCAGGTATTCGTCAAACGTTACGGCGGTGTCATGACGATAAAAGTGCCTGATGGTGAACACCATCTCGCTGCTACATGGAAGGATGATAATCTGTGGATCGAAAACTATAACCCGCAAACCAATACCTGCCATTTCAGAGAGTACTCCCGCGGTAACCTGCTGCAGGGTCAGGTAACGATCAAGAACTGTAACCCGTTACTGCGTCAGCCGGCAGGTGGCGGAATTACACAACAATAGAATAACGATCTATGAAAGTAACAGCCCTGAACATCTCATCAGCGAGAGCATGTGTTACCTGTATACTCGTTTCGAGTTTAATGCTGACCAGTACAGCCCTGTCTGCTGCAGCGCAGCGATTTACAGTCAAAGACTTCTCACATTGGCTGGATAGTGCTTACATTGCTGATGCCACTTATAAAGACAGCAGTGCCATCAAAGACGCATTATCTCTTCAGGGTTATAAACTTGACCGATTCAAACAGCTCGAAGGTTTTTCGGTTGCCTATGTGATCGCGACGGATGACAGTACCAAACAGCACATCATCGCTGTAAGAGGTACCTCCAATATCGAGAACATCATCGTCGATGCGGCATTCGTACTGGTCCCCGACAATGTTACCGGTATCGATATCCACCAGGGTTTTCTGCTATCGGCGCGAGACATCTATCAACAGATCAAACCAGCGCTCAAACCCGGATATAAGATCAATACCATCGGTCACAGCCTTGGTGGTGCGGCAGCTATAATCGTAGCGATGATGCTCGATGCCGAGGGTTATCCGGTCGGTGAAGTCATCACCTTTGGTCAACCCAAGGTAACCAATATCAGCGGCAGCCAAAAGTTTAACCATATGAATATCAAGCGCCTGGTTACACCAAAAGATATCGTGCCGCTGGTACCGCCTCTCGATCCGCTGGATCTTATGAACCTGAGCATTTTCTGGCATCAGGGCAGCGAAGTCATACTGTTCAAAAATGATCAATATGCGGTTTTGAGCGGTATCGATAGCATGATGCGAGCGACTGATTTTTTAAACGATATACCCGGTGAACAGAATATAAACAACCATTTCATGTCAACCTATATCAACCACCTCAAGAATAAACAGGTATCAGTCAGAGAAATTCCTTTTAAGAGCGACTTCAAATTTTCTGACTGGTTTGGCTCATCGCCTGCATCAGGGAGATAAGGGCTGCTGATCAGCAAACCCCCTGTGGTCTGCAAAAACAATTACTGGTACTTATCATAATACGGCGCTATTATTGGAGTGATTACATCGCTTAGTAAGTCTATCGACTTACAGTAATCAAGAATAATCTTAATCTGGAGTACAGAACATAATGAGAGTTAAACAGCTATCTACCGCAGTCCTGGCCATCGCATTTGGCAGCTGCACATTTGTATCGCATGCTGACAACTACTGGCAG
>DAOVJH010000129.1 GCA_030673345.1 Pseudomonadota bacterium | reverse complement strand
GGACCTGCAGACCTTAAATCCTGAAAAAGAGTCTGCCAGCAACGCACAGATATTGTTCCTGGTACTGAACACCTCTGCCGTCACCCTGCTGCCGGTCACCATATTCATGTATCGTGCGCAACAAGGTTCTGCTGATCCGACCGCCGTATTCCTGCCTATATTACTAGCGACCAGTGCCTCGACCTTAACCGGGCTGCTCTCTGTGGCCTACGTACAGAAGATAAACCTGTTCGATAAAACCATCGCACTCTATTTTGCCGCCTTCGCAATCATCCTCGCCGGCCTCGCCAGCTTCCTGGTATCGCTGCCGACGGAACAGATGGCAGAAACATCCAGCCTGCTGGGCAACTTTATTTTATTCAGCATCATCATGCTGTTTCTCAGTGCCGGCTGGTTTAAAAAAGTCGATGTGTATGACGCCTTTATCGAAGGTGCGAAACAGGGATTTGAAATAGCCATCAAGCTGATACCCTACTTGCTCGCCATGCTGGTCGCAATCGGCTTATTACGCAGCAGCGGCGTACTCGACGGATTGCTCTCGATCATCGAAACCCTGTTCACACTGCTCGGTTTCAATACCGATTTCATCCAGGCACTGCCCACCGCTTTCATGAAACCGCTAAGCGGCAGCGGTGCACGCGCCATGATGCTGGAGACGATGAACACTTTTGGCGTCGACTCTTTTGCTGCTACCGTATCAGCGATCATGCAGGGCAGTACCGAGACCACGTTCTATGTACTCGCCGTTTATTTTGGCAGTGTCGGCATCAAAAAAGTCCGTCATGCGCTCGCCTGTGCACTGCTAGCAGATCTGGCTGGCATCTCAACCGCCATCTTTGCCGGTTATCTGTTCTTCCACTAAGTTTTTTTCATCTCATATGCGTTCTTAAAACAATGTTTTACTGGCATTTCTATACAGAATGATTTAAAACATTAAGTTATGAATAAATTTACACCACTCAGATGTATCACCCTCAGTTTTACCCTGCTGATCTTATCTTCCTGTTCGATGAACGAGATCATGGTCGATATGTCACTGCCGATGATCGAAGGCGGTATAGAGGCCATGAACGCCGAGCCGGATCTGCAGCTGGCAGAGGATTCTATGCCGGCAAACATAAGCATGTTAAACGGCATGATTCACCTCGATCCCGAAAACACACAGCTTCATGTCTACGCTGCGCAGGCATATTATGGGCTGTCTTATGGCTTCAAAGAAGACAGTGACGTCAAACGCGCCGGAAAATTTTACCGTCGCGGACTTAAACACGGCCTTCTCGCACTTCAGCTGAGCGGTTTAAAAAATGCAGAGACACTCAGCCCTGAGGATCTGGAGAAACAACTTCAAAAGCTTGATAAAGACGATGTTCCCGCACTTTTCTGGACGGCCAGCAACTGGGCCAAATGGGTCGATCTAAACCGCGACGATGCTGCAAGCCTGGTCCAGCTGCCCAAAGCCACAGCGATGATGCAGCGCATCCTGGAGCTTGACGAAACTTTTTATTACGGCAGCGCACATATGTACTTCGGTGTTTATTATGGCTCGCGTGCACCCGTACTTGGCGGCAACTTCCAGAAATCCAGACAGCACTTCGATCGTGCGCGCGAGATCACCGACAACAAATTACTGGTCGCCGATCTGTTACAGGCACAATATCTGTCGCGGCAGATGTTTGATCAGGATGATTTCCATCAGCGTCTGAGCAAGATCATCGACGCACCGGAAGACCTCTATCCAGAACTGACACTGCTCAACCAGATCACCAAACGCAAAGCGAAACTATTACTGAGCAAGGAAAAACAATGGTTCTAAACATCCATCGTTATCGGACTGCTAAACAATTACTCCGGCTGACATCAGCCTGCATCTTACTGCTCTGCAGCCAGGCATCCCTGGCTGAACAGGTCTACACTTTAAAATTTGCCACCTTGATGCCCACCGGCACTGCATGGTCGAAACTGCTCGACAACTGGGTCAAGGATGTCGAAGAAAAAAGCAACGGCCGCATAAAATTCAAGATGTATTCCGGTGGCGTCATGGGCGACGAGCCGGATGTTTTGCGCAAGATACGCAAAGGACAGCTGCATGGCGGCCTGTTTACCGGTTACGGCATCGGCCGTATCTATTCTCCTGCACGCGTACTCGAGATGCCATTCCTGTTCAAAAGTGTCGATGAATCAGATCATGTCCGTGAAAAGATCATGCCATACCTGGAGATCGGTTTTCGCGAGAACGGTTTTGAATTACTGGGATGGCCTGAAGTCGGCTTCATCCATTTCTTCTCTACCCAACGCATCACCTCGGTTGACGATATAAGAAATCTACGCATCTGGCTGTGGCAGGGCGACCCTCTGGGTGAAGCCTTTTTTAAAGCCGCCGATATCAACCCGATACCGCTCTCCATCATGGATGTCTACACCCAGTTATCAGCCAAACACGGCAGTATCGATACCGTGTACACCTCCACCTTTGGCGCTATCGCACTGCAGTGGTACTCCAAACTCAAATATGCGACCCACATCCCGCTGACCAATGCTATCGGCGGCATTATCGTCAGCAACCGTTTTTATAATAAATTACCAGCAGACCTGAAAAAGCTACTGAAAGATAGCGGCAAAAAGATGGGAGATGAAATCCGGCTAAGTGCCCGTGAAGAGAACAAAAAGAGTATAAACCTGCTCGAAAAGAACGGCATCGAGTTCATGTTCGACTGGGATGAAGTGAACATGAAAGAGTTACTAGAAATCCGGGATAATGCAGCGCTGTACCTCGAGCAGACCAACTACATCCCGGCAAGCATGTTCACCAAAACAAAAAAGATGCTGGCAGACTATCGTGGTCAGCAAGCCACTAAACCTGTCGAACCTGCTCAGCCACCCGATACAGCCAGGCAACCGAAATAAGATCAGCCAGGCTAAGACGTGATAAAAAGACTCGAACAGTCCCTGGTTAAAATCGAGAGCATCATGGCGGCGCTCAGTCTATTTCTGTTGCTCGCACTATCACTGTTTCAGATATTCACACGAAATGTTTTCAATTTCGGTTATGCCGAGATCGAAATCATAAACCGTAACCTGCTGATCATATGCGGTGCCATGGGCGCCGTGGTAGCAACATCGAAGCTGCGCCATATAAAGATCGACGCGATGACGATCTTTCTTAGCGAGAAACAGCTCAGACTGCTGCGCTGTCCGCTCGCCCTGTTCTCTGCTTCTGTCTGCCTGCTGATGAGTTACCATGCAGGCATCTTTGTGCTCGATGAATGGGAATACGCACCCGCGAATGAACGCTGGGCCCTGCCGTTCACCTTCATCTATCCATTCGGCTTCGGCCTGCTAGGCCTGCATTTCCTTTTAAACTGTTTCGATAAGAGCAAATGATTCTCGCTGCAACGATACTGCTGGTTTTCCTCGCATTGATCGGCGCACCCTTATTCACCGTCATTGCCGCAGGCGCCATACTTGCCAGCCACAGTGCAGATATCAGTCCCGATATAATCATCATCGAGATGCACCGGCTGGCAGCATCACCCAACATGGTCGCCATTCCCCTGTTCACCTTTGCCGGCGTGTTGATGTCCAGTGGCGGTGCACCGCAGAGGCTGGTTAATTTTTACCGTGCCGCATTTGGCTGGATGCCTGGTGGCCTGGCCATCGTCACCATCGGCGCCTGTGCATTTTTCACGACTTTTTCCGGCGCATCCGGTGTCACTATCCTCGCACTTGGCGGTCTGCTTTACCCCATCCTCAGGGGTGAAGGATATAAAGAAAATTTCTCACTGGGACTGCTCACCACATCCGGCTCACTGGGCCTGCTATTCCCGCCAAGCCTGGCTATCCTCGTCTACGGTATCGTTGCAGGCGTCAGTATCGAAAAAATGTTTTTTGCCGGCATCGTTCCCGGTCTTCTGCTGATGCTGATGCTCGCCGCCTACAGCATGTTTCATGGCAACAAAAGCCACGTCATAAAACACGACTTTGATCTCGGCATCTTGCTGAGCGCCACCAAAGGCAGTTTATGGGACCTGTTCCTACCGGTAGGCATCGTCACCGGCATCTTTGGCGGTTTCGTCTCCATCATGGAAGCGGCCGCCGTCACCTCTGCTTATGTCATCATCGTAGAAGTTTTCATCTATAAAGAGATCAATCTCAGAACGCAGTTCTTTGGCCTGCTGGTAGAAACCTGCGTGTTATTTGGCAGCCTGCTCGCCATACTACTGGTCGCACTGGGTCTGACCAACCTGATGATCGATGCTCAGCTGCCGATGATACTGCTGGCCACTATCGAAACCCACATCAGCAGTCCGCTGGAATTTTTGCTGATCCTTAACCTGTTCCTGCTGCTGGTCGGCGCCATGATGGATATCTTCTCAGCCATCATCGTCGTGGTGCCGCTGATACTGCCATTGGCAACACGTTACGGAATAGACCCGGTTCATCTCGGCATTATATTTTTAGCAAACCTCGAAATCGGCTACTCGACACCACCCGTCGGTATCAACCTGTTCATCGCAAGCCAGCGGTTCGGCAAGACCATCGTCACCCTGTTTCGATCCACCTTGCCTTACCTGGTGATAATGCTCGCCTGGTTATTAATGATTACTTATATTCCAGCACTTTCACTGTGGTGGAAAAATTAAACTAACTGCTAATAAACTTGATGAAAAATCCTGCTGTTAGCGTTATCCTAAGTCGTATGGTTATAAAACACGGAGAAAAAAATGCAGAAACCCTGGTTAAAAAGTTATCCTGCTGGCACGCCAGAATATATTGATATAAACGAATTTTCTTCCGTAGCAAACATATTCGATACCAGTGTTTCTAAATTTGCTGATCTGCCCGCCTACACCAATTTCGGCAAGACACTCTCCTATCGTGAAGTCGACCTGTACACTGCGCAGCTAGGCGCTTACCTGAAAAATGAACTCGGCCTTGAAAAAGGCGACCGCGTCGCCGTGATGATGCCCAACCTCCTGCAGAACCCTATCGCCATCTTCGGCATACTCCGGGCAGGACTCGTAGTGGTAAACACTAACCCGCTGTACACCACCCGCGAGCTCAAACACCAGCTCAATGATTCAGGCGCCAAAGCCATCATCATCGTTGAAAACTTTGCGCATGTTTTAGAAGAAGTCATCGATGAGACACCGATAGAACAGGTCATCACGACAAAGATGGGCGACATGCTTTCACCGGTCAAAGG
>DAOVJH010000367.1 GCA_030673345.1 Pseudomonadota bacterium | reverse complement strand
GACCAGTATCCAGGAAGATAACATAGAAGAAGAACGCCGCCTCGCATACGTTGGCATAACGCGCGCAGAAAAAAGTTTGACCATGACCATGGCGAGATCAAGAAAACGCTTCGGCGAAAGGATTATCTGCGAACCCAGTCGTTTCCTGGATGAGCTGCCCGAAGATGAGATCGAATGGCTGGGTGGAAAGGCTTCAAAAGAAAAAGCGACAGAAGAAAAAGGCAAATCTCACCTCGCCGGATTGAAAGCTTTACTTGGTTAGTTAACCTGCGTGTTTGATGGTTACATAGCGCCTTTTTAATCTTTTTGGGTAGTCTATTTCTGCTGTTTCCAGGCATTTCTCTGTTGGATCACCACTAAGACAAGAAAGTTATAAGCTAATACTTAAGTTCTCGATAAAAAACCTCCCGCATTTGCAGAGAGGTTTTTTTATGCAGGGTAATATTTTTTTGTATCAGAAAAAAGAAACGTAACCAATATTTATAAACGATAAACATTTTACTGCAGAATATTTCAAATTTTGCTCATGTTTGGTGCAATGCATTCGTTCGATGCACTATAAAGAAACGTTTTTTGTCTGTATAACCCTATATGTATATATCCTTTATTCCTCATGAGGCATTGTTCGTGGTGAGGCTGAACAGTACTGTAATTACTTCGAAATATCGTACTGTTGTTCAGGAGAGCCACGTGGAAGCAAAACTTTATTATCCCAATATGCAGAATTTCACCATGGATGTAAATGGTGAGAAAATCCTTTGTGATGGCGAAGGTTATCTGCTCGATCTTGATGCCTGGTCTGAGGACTATGTTCGTGCTTCAGCTGAACGTGAAGCTTTGCATCTAAACGATGAGCATTGGCAGGTGATACATTTCATCCGTGACTTTCATACCAAACATGGTGTACAGGCACCAGTACGTGACATGATAAAGCATTTCAAAAAGGCCTGGGGAAAAGAGAAGGGCAACAGTAAGTATCTGCATCAGATCTTTCCTAAAGGCGGTCCACAGAAACAGGGTAACCGGTTTGCCGGTGTGCGCAAGCCGAAAGGTGAGCATTAATTCAGCTCGATCAAAGGTGCTTATAAAAACCTTCCGCTAGAAGTGGAAGGTTTTTTTATTTGCTGATTTGAAATTTTCTTCTGGTGGCTAAATTTAAAGCTATCAAGCCTGATGTAAATAACCATGCTGCTGCCGGCAGGGGAACGACCACTGGTGTTATGGCGCCACTGACAAAGCCCCCTCTATCAAGTGTCCTCTCAATTTCGTAGCTGCTTCTGCCCAGATCAAGCAATGCAGATTGAGTCGGGGTAAGCGGGCTTGCCAGAAACAGGCTGACGTTAACGCCCTGGCCATGTAAGTTTGCAGTGAGTGAGAATTCGATCGATTTTTTGATATCGAAATTGATGGTCAATGCGCCGATATCGGTACCATGGCCGGGTATAAAGAGGTCAGTGAAGGTGCCGTTTTCAAAGTCGCCTTCCACATAGTCCCATTGAAAAGTGCCGGTCATCTGCTGGCCGTTATCCTGGATGACATTATCCGATGTGTAATCAACCGTGGCTGCTTGTGCTGAATCGAAAAACATCATCATCGCGATGCAAAAAAGTGTGATCGCCTGGATAAAAGAACGTTGTGTTGAAATCTGTGTTTTTGTCATTTTATAATCTCCATATCTTTGTTGTTTTTAATGTTTACTTCCAGCAATACCAGATCGGGGAAACAACAGTCTATTATTTATTATTCGATGTCGATGGCATCTGCAATGCCAACAACATTGCCGCCTGCGCCTAACTGCTTGTCTTCGATTTTGACCAGTTGCGGTGTAACTTTAATCGCGTTGATCAGGTCGTTGATCTGGGCCTCGAGCATGTCGGCATCGTTTTTATCTTCGAAATCGGTAGAGGCATCGAAATCAAATATCACACCGAGTACGGTCATAGTTCCTGCTGTTGCTGCTCCTGTTGCTGCAGTGGCAAAGCCGCGCAGGATGACATCACTCTGCTGCTTGATATCGACTTCGACAGCACTGATACCGCCACTACCATCATCGAAGCCGCGTACTTCAACAAAATCGGTCACGTTGAGATTGTTTAATGTAAACAGCTTGATCTCATTAACATCATCTTCAAACTGTGTGCCGGCAGAGACGGTGACCGTGATCGCTTGCCCGGTCAAAGGGCTCACTTCAAAAGTGTTCGAGGCCGTATCAATGGCTGTGACGTTTGCATGGACTTTTATGTCACCGCCTTCGAGTTCGATCTCTGTTGCGATCAAGGTGCCGTTGATTATTGCGCCTTCGGCCTCGACATGAACATCATCGGCCAGGTTTAATGAAGCGGGCTCCAACGTGGCGTTGCTGGCATCAACTTTTATATCACCGATCTTAAAATTACTATTGTTGACGTAATCAGTGATGATGCCTTCGAGTTCAAACTCATCAGTATCATCGGCGGTGTTATCTTCACCTTCGACTTTAATGGCGGTGATGTTGGTTAATGTAAGATCTAAAGTACCTTCTACTTCGACGATCTGACCATCGGCTAAACCATTGG
>DAOVJH010000134.1 GCA_030673345.1 Pseudomonadota bacterium | reverse complement strand
CATATGATTACGTCATTTTATTCAAGTGTGTACTCATCTTCAGTTAACCTGGCCTGTGCGGCGGCAAGCCTTGCGATTGGCACGCGGGGCGCAGAACAGGAAACATAACTCAGTCCGATATGATTACAGAAGCGAATTGATTCCGGATGGCCACCCTGTTCACCGCAGATGCCGACTTTCAGATCAGGGTTTGTCTTACGCCCCCAGTCGACAGCTATCTCCATCAGGCGGCCGACACCTTTAACGTCGAGTGTTTCGAATGGATTGTCCTGCAGGATATTGTTTTCTTCATACAGCGGCAGGAACTTGTTCTCGGCATCTTCACGTGAGAATGAGAAAGTTGATTGTGTTAGATCGTTGGTGCCGAAGGAGAAGAACTCAGCTATCTCTGCCAGTCTGCCAGCACGCATACAGGCGCGTACTACTTCGATCATGGAGCCGAACTTGAAGTCCAGTTTGATATCATATTGGGCCTCGATATCTGCATGCACCTGGTCAACAATTTCTCTGACCCATAATAGTTCTTTACCGGTACAGACCTGGGGTACCATGATTTCAGGACATACCCCAAAACCTTCTTTATTACATTCGGCGGCAGCTTCGAGGATGGCGCGTACCTGCATCTCATAGATTTCGGGGTAGGTGATGCCGAGGCGTACACCGCGATGGCCGAGCATCGGATTGACTTCAAACAGCTCACGTACTTTTATTAGCATCTGCTGTTTCTTGGCGATAGCAGATTCAACCAGCTCTCGGCCGCCGGGTCCAAAAGGTTTTGGCATCTCCTTGGCGTCAGCTTTGCGTTTTAACAGGTGCATGGTGTTCATCAGATCATTTACACCGCTAACGGTATCTCTCAGGCATCTCAGATGTTCGATTTCCTGTTCAAGCTGTTTTTCACTGGGCAGGAATTCGTGGATAGGCGGATCCAGCAGGCGTATGGTTACTGGCCGCGGGCACATGGTTTTAAATAGATCTTTGAAGTCGCCTCGTTGTATCGGGCGCAGTTTGTCCAGTGCTTCCTGGCGTTCATCCTTGTCTTTTGCCAGTATCATGTCGATGACCAGCGGCAGCCGGTCCTGTGCGTTAAACATGCGTTCGGTCCTGCATAGACCGATTCCCATGGCACCAAAATCTGACGCTTTGGTGGCGGCTTCGAGGGTGTCGGCATTACACATGATTTTCAGGTCGGCGATTTCGTCTGCCCAGTCGAGCAGTGTGCGCAGCTCATCAGAAAACTTTGGTGGCACCGTGTCTATCTCACCGAGATATACATTGCCATTAGCGCCATCGATGGTGATGACATCACCTTCATGCAGTACGATGCTGCCTACGTGTGCTGTGTGTTTTTCGACATCGACTTCGATGCCTTCAGCACCGGCAATACAGGGTTTGCCCATACTGCGTGCAACCACTGCTGCATGTGAGGTTTTGCCGCCACGGCTGGTGAGTATGCCTTCAGCAGCAAAAAATCCGTGGATGTCTTCTGGTTTTGTCTCCTCACGCACCAGGATTACTTTTTCACCTTCATCGCGCGCCAGTTCGGCGCGGTCGGCATCAAACACGATTTTGCCTGATGCTGCACCGGGGGAGGCCGGCAGACCGTGTGCGATAGGCATCTCTTTTGAATTTGGGTCGAGGCATGGGTGAAGCAGTTGTTCCAGTTCCTCGGGATTGATGCGTAACAAGGCCTTGTCGCGCGTGATCAGATCGTCGTTGGCCATCTCCAGCGAGGTACGTACACGGGCAGTGGCGTTCATCTTGCCATCGCGTGTCTGTAAACAATAGAGCACACCGTTTTCGATGGTGTATTCGTAGTCCTGTACTTCTTTATAATGTTTTTCTAAGCGGTCGCTTAATGCCGACAATTCTACGTGCATCTGCGGCATCTCAATCGCCAGTTCGTGTACTGGTTTAGGTGTACGGATACCGGCGACCACGTCTTCACCCTGGGCATTGATAAGAAACTCGCCAAACATCACGTTTTCACCGGTGCCGGGATTACGGGTAAAACCGACGCCGGTTGCACAATCGTCGCCCATGTTGCCAAACACCATGGTCTGTATATTTACGGCGGTACCATTGGCCATGTCAGGGGTAATCTTGAACTCGCGGCGATAATCGATAGCGCGTTTGCCCAGCCATGATCCGAACACCGCTTTGACAGATAATCGTAACTGCTCGTAGACATCTTCGGGAAAAGGTTTGCCGGTTTCACCATGTACTACATCGAGAAAGACGTCACTGATCTCGCGGAAGTGATCAGCAGAGAGATCGGTGTCAGCAGTAATTCCTTCACGTTTTTTTATGGCATCGAAAGGCTTGTCGAATTCTTTATCAGCGATTCCCAGTGCGACCTTGCCGAACAGTTGTATAAAACGACGGTAGGCGTCCCAGGCAAAACGTTCATTTCCGGTCTGTTTGATCAGGCCGGGAAGCGTGGCCGAATTTAGCCCAAGATTAAGAATGGTATCCATCATTCCAGGCATCGATAAAGCTGAGCCAGAGCGCACCGACAATAGCAGCATGTTGTCGGCATCACCAAAACCTTTTCCAGTGTCCTGTTCAAGTGCCTTGATCTGTTCATGCACCTGGTCCATTAGCTCGGATGGCAGATCCTGGTTTTTTGCCTGATCTTCAGTGGCGAGGTAATTGAGGCATGCTTCAGTGCTGATGACAAAACCGGGTGGTACGTTAATACCGATCTGGGTCATCTCACAGAGGTTGGCGCCTTTTCCGCCTAACAGCTTTTTATTTTTTCCGTCACCATCTTTAAATGAATATACGTAAGTTGTGGTAGTGGCATTGGATGTCATTTATTATTCCTCTACTGTTGTGCGCCGTTACAAGAATTTATTGTTGATTGTTAACTAAAAGCTGGAAAGCGATGTTGACATAAGTCAATAGCCCTGTGCTGGACGCATGGCAGACTGCAGACGGTTCACTGGTCTGATGTTATAAATGCCACTTTTGCAGGTGACCGGCCGCAAACAGATAGCTCGTTTTCATGAACATTATCAAAGCTGAAAAACATGCCTAAATTAATACAATCGTCTCTCTGGAAAACATTAGATGCACATTTCAATGAGGTAAAACATTCACACATGCGTGACATGTTTGACCAGGACTCTCAGCGGTTTGATAAGTTTTCCCTGAAGTTGAACGACATCCTGTTTGATTATTCAAAAAATATTGTCACTGAGAAGACCATGGATCATCTGTATGCCCTGGCAGAAGAATGCGATATCAGGCAATGGATCGAAAAGATGTTTGATGGTGAAGCGATCAACAATACCGAAAACAGGGCGGTGTTGCATACGGCGCTTAGAAACAGGGATGGCTTGCCTGTATTGGTAGACGGTGAAGATATTATGCCTGCCGTGTGTGAAGAACTTAAACGCGTAAAAAAACTGGCAGAGGCCATCCGTACACGTTTATGGCGGGGTTATTATGACCAGCCGATTACGGATGTGGTCAATATCGGGATCGGTGGTTCACACCTCGGCCCGCTGATGGTGACTGAAGCACTGACCCCGTATTCATTGCATGACCTGAACATACATTATGTTTCTAACGTTGATGAAAACCATATCAATGACACGTTGGAACATCTGAACCCGGCGACCACTTTTTTCATCATCGCATCGAAAAGTTTTACCACACAGGACACCATGGTCAACGCTGAAACAGCAAGACAATGGCATATTAATAAAGTGGGTGATGACAGCCAGATCGATAAACATTTTTCTGCCGTCAGTTCCAATGTAAAAGCGGCCAAAGAATTCGGTATCGATGAGAATAATGTCTTTCAGATGTGGGACTGGGTCGGTGGACGTTATTCGCTGTGGTCAGCGATCAGTCTCCCTATCGTTATCGCGATAGGGACAGAAAACTTTGATGAGTTACTGCAGGGAGCTTATGAAGCTGACCAGCATTTTAGAAGCGCATCGCTGGAAGAAAACATTCCTGTCACTATGGCTTTGCTTGGCATCTGGTACAATAATTTTTTTGACGCGCAGACGATGGCCGTGCTGCCATATGATCAGCATCTGAATAAGTTTCCTGCTTATCTGCAACAGGCGGATATGGAGAGTAATGGTAAATGTGTCGACCGTCAGGGCAGTGTGGTGGACTACACTACTGGTCCTGTATTGTTCGGTGAAATCGGTATTGCAGCGCAACATGCTTTTTTTCAGCTTCTGCATCAGGGGACGAAACTGGTGCCGGCTGATATCCTGGCACCGGTATCAAATTTTCACTGTATCGCCAGACACCACAGAGCGTTGATGTCTAATGTTTTCGCTCAGACAGAAGCCTTGATGAAAGGCAAAACAGAGCAGGAAGCTTATGCAGAACTCAAAGCTGAAGGACTGGACGAGGATGCGATAAAAGCACTGTTGCCAAACAAGATATTTCCGGGCAACCGTCCAACAAGTACTTTTCTGTTCAACAGTCTGAGCCCGGCAACGTTGGGTTCGCTCATCGTGCTGTATGAGCACAAGATCTTTGTTCAGGGCATTATCTGGAACATCAATTCTTTTGATCAGTGGGGAGTCGAACTTGGTAAACAGCTGGCATCAGGTATACTGCATGAACTTGATGATAATGCTCCAACGAAACAACATGACAGCTCTACCAATGGTTTGATCAATTACTACAAAGAGCAGCGTATTAAGAACAAGGGTGAAAATAGTTTATGATGCTGATGTTATCGATCATCTGAAATGGATTATCTGAATAGGAAATAAAAAAGCCGAACCATGATGGTTCGGCTTTTTAGTGTGTAACGTTAAAACGTTACGATGCAGCCACTACTATTAAAGCAGTGGTATCATCATCAGAGCAACGATGTTGATGATCTTGATCAATGGGTTGATCGCAGGACCCGCTGTATCTTTGTACGGGTCGCCTACGGTGTCACCGGTAACTGCTGCTTTATGTGCATCAGAACCTTTACCACCAAAATTACCGTCTTCGATGTATTTCTTGGCGTTATCCCATGCACCACCACCGGTAGTCATTGAGATGGCGACAAATATACCAGTAACGATAGTACCAATTAACATACCGCCTAATGCTTCTGCGCCCAGTGTTAAACCAACAATGATAGGTGCAGCAATAGGTAATAATGAAGGAATCATCATTTCCTTGATTGCAGCTTTT
>DAOVJH010000493.1 GCA_030673345.1 Pseudomonadota bacterium | reverse complement strand
TTCGTCGGTAAACCGGCAGAGATTCAATACCTGGTGAACAAGTACCCGGCGCTTGCAGCGTATATGCCGCCACAGATTTCTATTTTTGCGGAGCAGGGCGAAACGGTTCTGGTGACAGCCAACCCGATGATCTATTCAGAGATGATCGAGGATGAGGCCGACAAGATATTATTCAGGCGCTGGGAGAGTGATGTTTATTCTGTGTTTGATGATATACGTGCCGCAGAAGACTGATGGGCCTGTTATAAGTTTCGGGTAATTTTTTTACAGGCGCATCGCGGTTTTTCTATTCGTCGTCTTTGATCTTGTCCTGCATATCAGACAGGTATTCATCCATCTCTTCCTGATCTTTGAAAACGCTCATGCCGTCGAGTGCCTTGATGATCTCAAAGACTTTCTTGATCTGGGGTTGCAGGTTAACGATTAAAAATTCACCGCCACTGTTGTCCATAAATTTTTTGGTCTTGAATATAACCCTCAGGCCTGCACTGCTGAGAAAGTCCAGGTTTCTAAAATCGATGATCGTTATGCTGATGGAGTCGTTTAATTCGGTGTCGATAGATTGCTGAAGTTCAGGGGCTGTATTGCTATCGAGGCTGCCAGATATCGCAATACGTTTTCCATTGTTAGCTTCTGGTGTAATGACGATTTCTAAAGACATATTTTGCTCCCATTTGAAACTTTATTTAATTACGTTTAAGTATAGTGTTTTGTTACGGTAAATACATTAGTTTGCCCGACTCGATTGTATTCCTGGTGGTCAGTGAGCGACCTGATGATGCAGATGCCCATACCGCCCTCGCAGTGGTCATCCGTTTCTTTACATTCGACGGCGTCTGTCAAAGGATTAAATCCGATACCGGTATCGGTGAAGGTGGCGCTTACGCCTTTTTCGGTAACGCATAATTCGATAATTACTTCATGGCTTCCTTCGGAGGTATATGCGTAGCTTGCTATGTTTGTAAATATTTCCTCGAGGGCCAGGCGAAGGTCGTTTTGAATCTCATCAGATAGTTTAGACAGGCTGGCAAAACGGCAAAGAAATTCTGACAGTTTGCAGGCGTCAGAGATCTTATTCTGCAGAGAGATAGACTGTCTGTTCATCGGTTTATTCATAGCGGATGATGAGTAGCGTGAT
>DAOVJH010000145.1 GCA_030673345.1 Pseudomonadota bacterium | reverse complement strand
CGTGTAGTGATCGATTTTTCAGGCCGCCCCGGTTTGGAATATAATGTCAAATTCGAGCGTTCGAGTATCGGTGAATTTGATGTTGACCTGTTTCACGAGTTTTTTCAGGGGTTTATCAACCACGCCAATGTCACACTGCATGTCGATAATCTCAGCGGTGACAATGCGCATCACATCGCTGAAACGATATTTAAAGCGTTTGGCCGTGCCGTGCGTATGGCACTATCTGATGACCCGCGTATGCAAGGTGTTATGCCGAGCACCAAAGGTTCTCTATAACGGATAACGAGTTTTAGTTTCATGAGTACAACAATTGCCGTCGTCGATTATGGTATGGGTAATCTGCGATCTGTTTCAAAAGCACTGGAGCATGTCGCTGCAGATGACCAAAAAATCATCGTCAGCTCAGATGCCGCTGAAATAGCCAATGCTGAACGTGTCGTGTTTCCCGGACAGGGCGCGGCCCGTGACTGTATGAAACATCTAAAAGATCTACAGCTCGAAGACGTCGTCCTGCAGGCCGCCCATGAAAAGCCGTTCTTAGGTATCTGTATGGGTATGCAGGTATTGATGGCGCACAGCGAAGAGAATCAGGGTGTCAGCTGTATGAACCTGTATGCTGGTGAAGTGCGTGCATTTGCTGATGAAAAATTACAGTCGCAGATGCAGTCACTGAAGATACCGCACATGGGCTGGAATAAGGTGTCGCATAAACAGGACCACCCGTTGTGGCATGAGATACAGGAAGATAGCCGTTTTTATTTTGTGCACAGTTATTATGTTGATCCTGAGGACGAAACGCTGGTGGCCGGCACTACAGAGTACGGTATCGAATTTGTTTCGGCGATTGCCCGAGATAATGTTTTTGCTGCGCAATTTCACCCTGAGAAAAGTGCGCAGGATGGCTTACAATTATTGAAAAACTTTTGCTGCTGGAATGGGCAGAAATAATTTTACCGAGAAAAGAGACCGATGTTACTAATACCCGCAATAGATTTAAAAGATGGACAATGCGTACGCCTGCGCCAGGGCGATATGGATGATAGTACGATATTTTCTGATGATCCGGTGGCTATGGCCGGGCAATGGGTTGATGCCGGTGCGCGCCGTCTGCATATCGTTGACCTTGACGGTGCATTCGCCGGTAAACCAAAAAACGCCGGAATCATCCATGAGATCGCTTCGGCTTACCCTGATCTAAAGATACAGCTGGGCGGCGGTATCCGTGATGAAGATACTATCGCCGGTTATCTCGATGCCGGTGTGAATTACCTGATCGTCGGCACCAAGGCGGTGAATGAGCCGCACTTCATCGCCGAAGTATGCGCAGAATTTCCTACACATATCATCGTAGGGCTGGATGCCAAAGACGGTAAAGTCGCGATCGATGGCTGGTCGAAACTGTCAAAACATGATGTGATCGATATGGCTAAACGTTTTCAGGATGATGGGGTCGAAGCCATCGTTTATACCGACATCTCACGTGATGGCATGATGCAGGGCGTGAACATCGAAGCCACGGTGAAGATGGCACGGGCGGTCAATATTCCCGTGATCGCATCGGGCGGTCTCACATCGATGGATGATGTAAAAGCGTTAAATGCCGTTGCCGATGAAGGCATCATGGGCGCGATTACCGGCCGTGCGATTTACGAAGGCACGATTGACCTGAAAGAAGCGCAGGCGTGGTTGGATCAGAATAATGGCATTAGCTAAACGTATAATCCCCTGTCTGGATGTCGATAACGGCCGTGTCGTAAAGGGCGTAAAGTTTGTTGATATCAGAGATGCCGGCAACCCGGTAGAAGTTGCCAGGCGTTATGATGCAGAAGGGGCAGATGAGATTACCTTTCTGGATATCACGGCAAGTTCGGATGACCGTGAGACCATCGTCCATGTCGTCGAAGAAGTGGCCAATGAGGTCTTTATCCCGTTGACGGTCGGTGGCGGTATCCGAACATTAGATGATGTTCGACGTATGTTAAATGCAGGCGCCGATAAGGTCGCGATCAATACTGCGGCGGTGTTCAACCCGGAATTTGTACGCGAAGCATCCGAATCAGTCGGTTCGCAGTGTATCGTGGTGGCGATCGATGCCAAAAAGGTCAGTGCAGAAGGCGAAACGCAGCGCTGGGAGATATTCACCCATGGCGGCAGAAAACCGACCGGTCTCGATGCCATCGAATGGGCGGAGAAGATGGTCGACTATGGCGCTGGTGAGATCTTGTTGACCAGTATGGATAGAGACGGCACCAAGATCGGTTTTGATCTGCCATTAACCCGTGCTATATCAGACGCGGTATCGGTGCCGGTGATCGCCTCTGGCGGTGTTGGAAACCTTGATCACCTGGCTGATGGTGTGATCGAAGGTAAGGCAGATGCAGTATTGGCAGCCAGTATCTTTCACTTTGCTGAATACACCATACAAGAAGCGAAACAGCATATGGCAGACCGCGGCATAGAGATGCGACTCTAGATGAACTGGTTAGACGAAATTCGTTTTGACGAGAAAGGTTTAATTCCTGCCATCACGCAGGATGCCAAAAGCGGAAAAATATTGATGATGGCGTGGATGAGCCGTGAATCATTGCAATTAACCGCAGAAAAAATGGAAGCAGTGTACTGGTCACGCTCGAGAGGAAAGCTCTGGCATAAAGGTGAAGAATCAGGCCATACGCAAAAAGTAGTCGATATCCGTTTTGATTGCGATGAAGATGTTATCCTTCTGAAAGTTGAACAACATGGCGGAATTGCCTGTCATACCGGGCGTGAGAGCTGTTTCTATCGGCAGCTGCAGGGTGATAAGTGGGTCGAGGTAGAGCAGGTGATCAAAGACCCGGATGAAATTTATTCATCAAAAAATAAGTAAAAAACACGGCAAAAGATAAATAGTATGAATAATTCAGAAATACTGGCTCAACTGACCGAAATACTGGAGCAGCGAAAAAGTGCTGAGTCAGATTCGTCTTACGTCGCAAGTCTGTATAATAAGGGACTGGATGCCATCCTTAAAAAGGTTGGCGAAGAGGCCACCGAAACAGTGATGGCAGCAAAGGATGTTGCTAGTGGCGGTAATAAAGATAAACTGGTCTATGAAGTGGCCGATCTCTGGTTTCATACTATGATATTGCTGGCAGACCAGAATTTATCTGCTGATGATGTATTAGCAGAGCTTGCTCGACGATTTGGCGTGTCAGGCCATGATGAGAAAGCCGCAAGAAAGTAACTGAAAAACACGTCATTGTGAGATACGAAGCAATCTCATAATGACAACACAAATGCCTGGGTAAATTGCTTCGTACCTCGCAATAGCGAGGTCGGCTAGACGAGCAGCCATCTGGTGACAGATAGGCCGATTGTCGATTTAAGATAAAGAGATAAGAGAGTAAACATTATGGGTATTAGTATTTGGCAATTGTTGATTTTACTGGCTGTTGTTATTTTGATTTTTGGCACCAAGAAATTAAAAAATGTTGGTGGTGATCTGGGTTCTGCGATCAAGGGTTTCAAATCGGCTGTTAAAGATGGCGATAACGATGCCGCAAAGCAGGAAAAAGTGGCACAGGATTCTACTGACACTGCACATGAAGAATCGGTTAAGGCCGAGTCAGTAAAAAAAGAAGATAACGTCTAGTTATATTTTTAAGCGCATACCATGGTCGATCGATTATGGTATACGCAAAATTTTGCATCGTAAATTATGTTTGACGTCGGCTTCTGGGAAATTTTGTTTATTCTGGTTTTAGCTCTGGTTATCATTGGACCTGAGCGTTTGCCCGGTGCTGCACGAAAGGCGGGTTTTTTCGTCGGTAAAGCGCGCCGTTATATCGAAGGTGTGCGCAGTGAAGTTGAGCAGGAACTCGATGTAAATGAATTCAAACGTATGCTGCACAACCAGGAAGTGCAGATCAATGAGCTGCAGCAACAGTTGAAATCCGGCGTCGATGATGTCGGTTCAGCGTTAAAAAAAGACATGCCTTCATCCGATTTTCTATCGGATGTTCCTTCGCACACTTTCGATGATGAATCAGATGACGAACAAAAAGAAAGTGTTGATACCGAATTAGCAGATGAAAAGAAAATATCATCGACTGCTGATGAAGAAAAATCATAACGGCTACTAGTAAGATGGCTGAAAACGATACCGCGCAAGAAGACCTGCAAGACCCGCAGCAAGATCAACAGGAACAGACCCTGATGGATCACCTGGTCGAGTTGCGTGACCGCTTGCTGCACATGGTGCTGGCTATCCTGATCATGTTCGTTGCGCTGTTCGCGTTTTCTGAAGATATCTTCACCATCGCTGCCGAGCCGCTGCTTAATTTGATGCCGGAAGGCACATCGATGATCGCGACCGGGGTCACTTCACCCTTTCTGGTGCCGTTTAAACTGGTGATGCTGTTATCTGTATTGTTGACGATTCCATACCTGCTGCATCAGATGTGGGCGTTTATTGCGCCGGGTTTATATCGTCACGAAAAACGTATGGCAACGCCGCTGTTAATCTCCAGTGTGATCCTGTTCTATTGCGGCATCGCCTTTGCCTATTTCGTGATCTTCCCGATCCTGTTTGGTTTCTTTATCGGTATCGCACCGGAAGGTGTGGCGGTAATGACCGACATCGGTCAGTACCTTGATTTTATCATCGCTATCTTCCTGGCTTTCGGTATCGCGTTTGAAGTACCGGTGGCTACTTTTTTATTGATTGCAGCCGGTGTAACAACAGCCGATAAGCTGGCAGAAAAACGCCCCTATATCATCATCGGTGCTTTTGTTATCGGTATGATGCTGACGCCGCCGGATGTTATCTCGCAATCCTTGTTGGCTGTGCCGATCTGGTTATTGTTTGAACTGGGTTTAGTCGCTTCACGCCTCTTTTTAAAAGCCAAAGAAGAAGAAAACGTCATCATGGAGAATGATGAGTTTGAGCTGGTCGAAGAAAAGGCACTGATGCATCATACTGAGATACCTGAAGAT
>DAOVJH010000439.1 GCA_030673345.1 Pseudomonadota bacterium | reverse complement strand
TTTGGTGAACCCGAACTGAAGCTCGGCGACAGCTCAGGCTTTTCAACGGCACTGGTCTACCAGCACGAATTAACCACGAGTAGCAGCATTGGCATAACCATGCGCTACCACCGATGGAAGTTTGGCAGAAGCAATACTGAAACGATCTCGAACGGCGTTTCCACCTTCAATATTACAGAGCCTCGGAGTGTCTCCCAGCACAGCACGATATCATTTGATTACCGCTATCGTTTTTAAACGACTATTTTAAACGACTATTTATTCTCATGTGCGCTATACGAACCACATCATCCAGGACTATACTCATTTACCAGGATGAATAGAAACGATCACTTCAATAGTCTGGCCAGCCACCTCAACTTATGGATTATGCCACTCGGCGCCGCTATCTTTATCGCCGTGTTAGGCGCGAATTATTTATTATCGAAACACCTGCTTGAGGAATACATAGCAGACCTGGCCGAGGCAACGGCCTCATCAACCGTACGCAGTATCGAAACCATTTTTAATACTGTTGCAACCAGTGCTGATACCCTGTCAGCGACCGTTTCTTCGTCTGATTTCAGTGATCGACAAATCCATCAGACCATTAAAACTTTCATCGACACCAATACGTCTATCTTTGGCATGACAGTCGCTTTAGAACCACATACATTGGTGGAAACCCTCGGTGAATATTCACCTTATTATTATAGATATGATAACAAGCTTGTTTTCACTGACCTCACAGACAGCCGTTACAACTATAAAACACAGCCATGGTATACCAGAGCAAAACAGGCAATGGCGCCGATATGGTCTGAACCCTATTTTGATGAAGGTGGTGCCGATGTTCAGATGATCACCTATTCCACACCGATATACCTGCCAGATGGGAAGACCTTTGCCGGTATCACGACAGCCGATATCCGATTGAGCCAGCTGGATGAGATAATCAGGGAAATGAAAATTGGTGAGAGTGGATACGGCTTCATCCTCTCTCGCAATGACGTCCTGATCGCGCATTCAGATGAAGCTATAAACTTGACGAAACTGACTAAAGATCAGGTTGCACCAGATAAGTGGCAGCGATATATCGATAGCAAAAAACAATCAACCGCCGTCCACTTCAGATCACCCTGCTCCAGAAAGACTGAGGAAGGCAACTGCTGGTTCACCATACAATCTTTGAATGACATCGGCTGGAAGATTGTCATCGTATTACCTGAAAAAGAACTCACTGCAAAGGTCAATACACTAACGACCAGGATATCCCTCATCGCCCTGGCCGGCCTCGTCATATTGTTTATCGCTATCACTTTCATCACACGGTACCTGACAAAACCGTTAGCCAGGCTTGCCAGTGCCACCAAAGATATCGGCGCAGGTTATCTTGATACCGAGATACCTGAACCCGTACATGATGATGAGATCGGCACACTGACCGACGATTTCATCTCGATGCGTAAGGCGTTAAAAGTCTACATCGGTGAAGTACGGGAGGCGACAGCAAAACAGCAGAAGATGGAAAGCGAGATCCAGATCGCCAGGGACATTCAGATGTCGATGATCCCGGGCGCCGGAAATGCAGTGATAAACACTGACCGTTATCAATTGTTTGCCTTGATGAGGCCAGCGCGTTCTGTCGGCGGCGATCTCTACTATTTCTATCAGTCAGGCGATATCCTGCATTTCATTATCGGCGATGTATCAGACAAAGGTGTACCGGCTGCGTTATTTATGGCGAAAGCCGTTACGCTTTATACCCGGGCGTTAAAAGACGAACTACCGCCCGGGCAGACCTTTACTATGATGAATGACATCCTCGCGCAGAACAATGATGCCTGCATGTTCGTCACTGCACTATGCGGCAATATAGACATGCGCTCAGGTTCCATCGTGATGGCGAATGCAGGCCACATGGACCCGATCATCAA
>DAOVJH010000485.1 GCA_030673345.1 Pseudomonadota bacterium | reverse complement strand
GCTTAGTGTTGAGAGCAGACTCTCACTGATAATATCCTGAGAGCCCGCTCATGGCCGACAACAGTCGTTCACACTATACCAACAATGGCATAAGTAGAGCCATATGTTGGTATGAAAGGAGAAGTTAAAGAGATTTTAACTGTTCAATAATAATGTCCGGCTCCAGACGTTTGGTGTAATCCATATCAACAAAGGCATAATGAACAAGGCCGTCCGTGCCGATGATATAGGTGGCCGGCATCGGCAGTTCGAAACTATCATCCGCGTTATGGCCGGGAATGTCCAGCTGCCAGGCTTCATAAATGGGGCGTAATGATTCAGGCAGGGTAAAAACCAGTCCGCATTGTTTCGCGAGTTTATTGCCAACATCACTTAAAACCTCAAAGGTCAGTTGTGAACTGTTGACCTGGTCTTTCGATTTGTCAGGTACCTGAGGTGAGATAGCAACAAGGCGCGCGCCAGCAGCGGTAATCTCGGGTAAATGCTGCTGTAACGCATTGATCTCGAGGTTACAGTATGGGCACCATGCGCCGCGATAAAAACTGATAACCAGAGGGCCTTCTGAGAGCAGGTCGTTTAGTGATAGCAGTTTCTGATTGGCATTAGGCAGAATAAAATCTGGAAAGGCCTTGCCTGAATGCAGCGCTTTTTCTGCCTGCCCAGTATCGATAAGGTTTTGCAGTTCGCCCATCAGGAGGTTCAGGGTATCTTCTGGAATCGTGGGCATGAATTCATCCTGAAAATCTTTTATCTCATCAGCAAGTGTCGTGTTAGACATGTTAATCTCCTAGTTAGACGTCTGTCTGATACTAGCATAACTTTTGTAAATAGCAATAAATAAGATTGCTATCAGGGTCGATGACAGGGTATGCTCAAAAATACAAGCTAAGGTGTTGTTTTAAATCGGTAGATTCGGGTGTCAGAAGAGATAATATTTACAAAAATGCACGGTTTGGGTAATGATTTTGTCGTGATTGATGCGATATCTCAATCGGTAAATCTGACGGCCTTGCAGATACAAAAAATTGCGGACCGACATCTCGGTGTCGGTTGTGATCAATTGTTGCTGGTAGAAAAGCCAATCCATCCACAGGCGGAATTTCGTTATCGAATCTTTAACGCCGATGGTGGAGAAGTCGAGCAATGTGGTAATGGCGCCCGCTGTTTTGCGCTTTTTGTGCGCCAGCAGGGTTTAACGGTTAATACAAAAATTGCGGTTGAAACAGCCGGCGGGCTGATAGAGCTGAAAGTAGAAGATGATCTGGTTACAGTGGATATGGGTGTGCCTGATTTTAAACCGCAAAGCCTGCCTTTTTTAGCTGAAAACCAGGCGGAAACCTACGATCTCATGGTGAACAGCGCTGAATATGCTATAGGTGCTGTATCGAT
>DAOVJH010000394.1 GCA_030673345.1 Pseudomonadota bacterium | reverse complement strand
TCAGTGGCTACCTTCGGTGCGCCACAGATCAGCCTTGATATGGGCAGCATTAATCTGCAGCTGATGCTGGTTGCTATCATCGTTGGTTCTGCGGTGGCGTATGTTTCAGCGAAACGTGTCGCCATGACTGATATGCCGCAGATGATCGCTATGTATAACGGCATGGGCGGCGGTGCAGCGGCGGCTATTGCTGCAGTCGAGCTGGTCAAATTGTCTGCTGGCGCAGAGAGTCATGGTCTAACGATTCAGGTATTGGCGGTACTCGGCGCAGTTATCGGTGCGATTTCATTCTCAGGTTCGGCGGTGGCTTTTGCCAAGTTACAGGGCCTCATGAAAAAGACCCTGCGTCTGCCGTTGCACCAGGTTATCAACATCGGGTTGTTTATCGCTGTGATCGTCTTTGGTTATTTTGTCGCAACCGGGCATCCAGTAAGTTTTGAGCACGTAATAATCTTTTTTGTTTTAGCGTTAATCCTGGGTGTAATGGTTACCTTGCGGATCGGCGGGGCTGATATGCCAGTGGTTATCTCATTGTTCAACGCGTTAACCGGTCTTGCGGTTGCCTTTGAAGGTTTCGTGTTAAACAATGCCGCGATGATTATTGCTGGTACGGTGGTGGGTTCTTCTGGTACCTTGCTGACCCAGTTGATGGCAAAAGCGATGAACCGTCCGATATCGAACGTGCTGTTCAGTAGCTTCGGCAGTGATGGCGGTGCGGCGGTAGAAGAAGATATCGAAGGCAGCATGAAAGAGATACAGGCGAATGATGCAGCGATCATGATGGCTTATGGCCAGAAAGTGATCATCGTGCCGGGATACGGTATGGCGGTAGCGCAGGCGCAGCATAAGTTAAAAGAGATGGGTGACCTTCTCGAAGCGCGTGGCATTGATGTGAAATATGCGATTCATCCAGTGGCCGGCCGTATGCCGGGTCACATGAATGTGCTGCTCGCTGAAGCGGGTGTGGATTATGACAATATCCTCGATCTCGAAGAGATTAACCCTGAGTTCCCGACGGCGGATGTAGCATTGGTCATCGGTGCTAACGACGTGGTGAATCCGGTCGCGCGTTCAAATCCAGACAGTCCTATCTATGGTATGCCGATCCTGGATGCGGACAAAGCGCAAAATGTGATCGTCATCAAGCGCGGTAAGGGTGCTGGTTTCTCCGGTATCGAAAACCACCTGTTCTACGCTGATAATACGCAGATGTTATATGGTGATGGCCAGAAAGCGGTAGCTGAACTGATCGCAGGTATCAAAGCGCTGTAACTGGCAGGATCTGTTATCTGCAGTAAAAAAAGCCCCGTTACCGGGGCTTTTTTTATGAATGAATTATTAATCTACTGTATCAGGTTAGTTATAAACTGCTCGGTCTGGGTGTAAAAATTTTCTGCCGACCCTGATGTAACGGCAATAATATTGAATACGGTAAAAATGACTGACATGGTTAATGCCATAATCATCGGTTTCTCAAGGTACATTATATTCATCCTCTTTAGTATCATTTTGCAGGTGCCTGTTGCTGCCTGATGTGATTGAAGCAACTTATATGCCAGATTGGCGTGCAGAATATAACGTATTTGTTTTCAATCAGTTATGAAGTTTCTGTTAAAGTTTTATGACTGTTTTCAGGGGATAAATGAATGACATTAGTGCGTCGGTGAAACAATTTGGTGCGTGAAGGTAATTTTTAATTATTTTATAAGCAATTCGTGTAATATTTTTCATTCGCATACACTGGCTCAGAATAAATTCGCAAGGGGATGGAGCATGAGGACGATACTGGTATTAAATGCAAAAGGCGGTTGTGGAAAAAGTACAATTTCGACTAACCTGGCCAGCTATTTTGCCTATGAGATGGGCAAAAAAGTTGTACTGGCAGATTTTGATCCACAGGAATCCAGCCTGGCCTGGCTGGAAGCGCGAGATGAGAAGTGGCCGCATATCGAAGGTGTGGCCGCCTATAAAGACCCGTTGCGTGTATCTAAGGATACCGATTACGTGATCATGGATGCGCCAGCGCGTGTTCATGGCAAAGAACTGACCCAGTTAATACGTAAAGTTGAAACCGTACTGTTTCCTGTCTTGCCTTCACCTATCGATATGCGCGCTGCCATAAAGTACATGGCAGAAGTGCAGAAGAACGGCCGTGTTGCGCGCAAGGAAGTAAAGATCGGCGTGATCGCTAATCGGGTTCGTGAGAATACGATTATTTTTTCTGAGCTTTATGATTTTATAAAATCGATGAAGCTGCCCTATATCGCTACGCTTCGCGATAC
>DAOVJH010000278.1 GCA_030673345.1 Pseudomonadota bacterium | reverse complement strand
TTGCATCAACAGCGCGTTAAATCACTTGCTGAATATGGTGTGCGCTTTCAGGCCTGTGGTAATACGATGACAAGTATGCGCTGGACGGAAAAAGACCTCATCGAAGAAGCGGTAGTGGTACCGATCGGTGTCGACGGCGTCATGCAGTTGCAGGAGCAGGGCTTCAGTTATATCAGCCTATGATCCACGATTCCTGGATTATTACGTTGCAACGATAACCCGAACCGCATCCAGGCGGATATTTGCACCATCAATCACTTCACTCAACATAGATAACTGCCTTTCAAAATAGCGAATTTCTTCTGCACGTATATTAGGATTTACTTTAGAAAGCGCAGTTAATCTATTGATTTCAATCGATAATATCTCTATTGCATGCTGATGAGCCTGCTGCAATAATTTAGCTGATTTTAATTCTGCATATTTTTCACTGCGTTGCAGCATGGCTTTAAGAATCTTCTTTTTAGCTTTGACTATCTTGTTGCCGACACCGCTATCAACGAACTGCCTGCCATCATTAATAGTATTATGCGGCAGTTTTATATGGTGATCAGCTCCGCGTTCATCGCAGACTACGCGGATCATCGTCGGCGGCAAAAACCGGTTGGTCTGAAGCTCTTCGATCGGCGCACTTTCAAGGGAAAACAGGCATTCGAGCAAAACACTACCAGCTTTTACACCCGCGTATTCCATGGCGGTTGCCGACGTATTACCCATCTCGTTCGTGAGCACCATATCGATGGCTGTATTCGTTAGAGGATGCTCCCAGCTTATGTAATGCGCGTCTTCAAAACTCAAAGCGATATTTCGATCAAAGGTGATGGTCATGCCATCCTCAGCCAACCCGGGAAAATGGCTGATCATGTGTTCTGTCGGTGTGATGATAAAACAGCCTTCGCTGTGCATCTCGTTATCGATGCCAAAACAGTCGTAAACATTTTCCATGTAGTCAGCCAGCTGTGATGATTCATCTTCTGTGTCAGCACGCTGTTTTATGTCATACGCGACGCCGGGTCTGCAGGAATTGTATTCCAGCAGGCGGTCACGTCCGCGCTGAAGTGACTGGCTTAGCTCAAGGTAATGATCCCTCGATTTATCCAGCAGGTCTTTTAGCGATTTCTCGGCCTCAGTACTGGCACTATCGGCCTGGTTGATCTCGTTAAGCGTCTGATACAGATCATGCTGTACTCGTTTGAATACAGCATGGCCGGCGGGACAGGTATGTGAGAACGCCTGTAATGCTTCGTCGTACCAGCGAAAACAGACTGACTGGGCAGACGCTTCAAAATAGGGGACATGAATATTGATCGTCTCGGTTTGCCCAATCCGATCAAGTCGGCCAATGCGCTGTTCTAAAAGATCTGGATTGATCGGCAGATCGAACAATACCAGGTGATGTGCAAACTGAAAATTACGGCCCTCACTGCCGATCTCCGAACAGACCAGTATCTGGCTGCCGGTTTCAAAGTCAGCAAAGAATGCTGCTGCGCGATCACGCTCGACGATGCTTAATCCTTCATGAAATGCGGTGGCATGCAGACCGCTCCTGGTTTTTATATGCTGCGTTATATCGAGCGCTGTCATCGCATTTGCAGTGATAATCAGGATCTTCTGCGGATACAGCTCGGCACATTTAGCCGTCAGCCAGCTGAGACGCGAATCGACTTGTGTCCAGTGTTCCGCCTGATCCTCATGCTGATGCAGACGTTCGGGCGTTAACAGTTCAGTGGGTTCCTGGTATTCGAGGTGCTGGTATTGAACAGGGAGTTCAAGCGGATAAGCATGTAACAACCGATCAGGAAACCCTTTAACTGCAGAACGCGTGTTCCTGAACAGCACCCGGCCGGTTCCATGGCGATCGAGCAGGTGTTCGACCAGTTCGGTACGTGCCTGGTGCACTGTCTCATCTTCACCTGATGATGCATCACACACCCGGTCTATCAATGATAAATTATCACCTTCTTTGATCGTATTCTTGATCAGTGAAACATCGTCAGCCGTCAGTGTTTTATCATTCAACAAGTCTTCGATGACCTGTGCATAAGGCTCATAATTATCTTCTTCTTCGACAAATTGCTGAAAATTCGGGAATCGATCAGGGTCGAGTAAGCGCAGACGCGCAAAATGACTCTCTTTACCTAACTGCTCGGGCGTGGCAGTCAGCAGCAGCACGCCTTTGGTCTGCTGGCTGAGCTGCTCGACAACCATGTATTCGATACTGGGTTCCTCTGCTGACCATTGCAGGTGGTGCGCCTCATCGACGACCATCAGATCCCAGTCAGCAAAAACACACTGTTCGAACGCAGCAGCATTGCTCACCAGAAAATCGATGCTACATAGGACCAGCTGCTCAGAATAAAAGATATTTTCAAATTCGTTCGCTTCGGTCAGATCGTCAAAACGTTCCTGATCAAATATTTTGAAGTGGAGGTTAAATCGACGGAGCATCTCCACCAGCCACTGGTGAACCAATGTTTCAGGTACCACGATCAGAACACGTTTTGCTCGCTCGGTTAATATCTGGTGATGCAGGATCAACCCTGCTTCGATGGTCTTACCCAGACCGACTTCATCGGCCAGTAATACGCGCGGCGCATAACGGTTAGCGACTTCATGTGCGATATATAATTGATGTGGAATAAGGCTGGTACGGCTGCCCGTCAATCCGTACAGATCCGATTTTGCCAGCCGGTTTTTATGTCGCAGGGTCTGGTAACGCAGCTCGAACCAGTTATCTTTGTCGATCTGGCCATTAAACAGGCGCTCAGAAGGGCGATTCAACTGAATAAAATTGTCAAGATCCGCTTCTTCGATAGTATGGCTATCGCCGTTAGCATCGATTCCCGTGTAGGTGAGAAGACCATGTTGTTCAGTGACCTCTCTCACTGAAACTTTTATACCATCATGGCTGTTCACCGAATCACCGACCGAGAACATGACACGTGTCAGTGGTGCAGTAAGTTTGGCGTAGGTCCGTGTTTCACCCGTCGCCAGGAATAGTACGGTCAATGTACGCTCTTCGACGGAAAGGATGGTGCCCAGGCCCATCTGGAGTTCGGCATCGCTGATGCAGCGTTGACCGGGGATAAAGTCAGCCATGATCTGTCTCAATGTTCATCACGGACATATTTTACGGCAGATTTTGTCCTATTCGTATAGTTGTTATGGGGTATGGTGGCTTATTATTTCTGAGGATGATGACTTCATCTGTAGGAGCGGAACCTTGTTCCGCGATCTTTTTTATTTCAGGTTTGACTGGGGCTTGTTATTGGTCGGGTTGAATAATATTTACTATTGGTTTTTAGTTAGGCATTGCGGTATTCGCACCGCGGGCGAGGCACTT
>DAOVJH010000086.1 GCA_030673345.1 Pseudomonadota bacterium | reverse complement strand
TACCTGATCATCTTTCTGCTTACGGTCACTGTTTTCGCCTACATCAGCTTAAGAGAATACCTGGCTGCCAAAGTGCTCTACTTCATGCTGGCATCACTCGTATTAACCATTTTTGCCGAGCTCTCTTTCACACTGTATACAGACTTTCATGGTGAAGCATTTGTCATCGGTCATCTCTTCAAGTTCCTCTCTTTCTGGATGATATACCAGGCGATCGTACGAACAACTCTCATAGAACCCTTCAGTGTGCTGGCGAAGAGTTCCAGCAGTTATATCGCCATCCCTCACCCGGCCATAGTGGTCGACAACGAGGGAATAATCTCGCAGGTCAACAGAGCTGCAGAAGAACACAGTGGAAAACTGGCGCACCAGCTCATCCATAAGCCAATACATGATTTTTTTCACCCCAGTACGCTGTCTGAAAAAAACTGCGAACTGTGCATGGCGATCAAACAGGGACATTCTTTAGAAAACCATATCGTACTTTTCCCTGAAAAGAGACAGTGGTTTCTTGCATCGCTGGCACCGATCAATGTGGGCGATAAAAACAGTGGCATGGTGCAATCATTAACTGACGTAACACAGCGTAAAATTGTAGAAAAAGAACTGATCGCTTTAAAAGAAAAAACTGAAGAGAACGAACGCAAGTTCAAAGCCATAACGAACCAGTCAACCGAAGGTATCACCGTTGCTGACCCTGAAGGAAACTACACTTTCGTCAATGACACCTTTTGTAAGATGATGGGTTATTCTGAAGAAGAGCTCCTGCAGATGACCGTTTTTGACATAAAAGCCCCGGAGCAGGACACCACTTCATTTGAACGTTCAAAAAACAGCGAAGAAGGAATGCCCGTCCAGGTGGTATTACAACGTAAAGACGGAACAACCTTTATCTCAGAAGTCATCCGAAAAAGAATCGAAATACAGGATCGCGACCAGGTGCTCGGTACCATCCGTGATATTACCAGGCAGGTAGAAGCGGACGCCCGGCTGATAAAAAGCGAAAAAAATCTGGCAGAGGCACAGCAGGTTGCGCAACTCGGATGTTGGGAGCTTGATTTAGCAAGTGATGAACTGACATGGTCAGACGAAATATTCCGTATCTTTGGAATCGATGCCGATAAATTTAAACCATCTTATGAAGCCTTTATCGAAGCGGTACATCCGGAAGACCGTGAACTGGTTGAGAAGGCATACAAAAGCTCTTTACAAAACAGAGAGCCGTACACGCTCGAACATCGCTTATTGATGAAAGATGGCAGCATAAAAACGGTTAGCGAACGTTGCGAAACCACATATGATATAGAGGGCAAGCCTGTAAGATCAATCGGAACCGTGCTTGATATTACTCACCGCAAACAACAGGAAGAACAGATCTTACATCAGGCGCACTTCGATTCACTGACCGATCTGCCCAACCGTTTTCTGGCACTTGACCGCCTCACCCAGCTGCTAAATGATGCGCGACGTAATGATGAGAAAGTAGCTGTATTGTTTCTTGATCTGGATGACTTTAAAAAGGTCAATGACACATTGGGGCACGAAACAGGCGATAAACTTCTGATAGAAGCTGCCCAGCGGCTACGCAGCGTATCACGAGTTGGTGACACCGTCGGACGCCTTGGCGGTGATGAATTTATTATGCTGCTAGGCGGGCTTAAACGTGCATCCGATGCCAGTCCTATAGCAGAAAACCTGCTCGATCGTTTTAAAGATTCATTTAACATCGACGATCGAAATTTCATCCTGACCACGAGTATCGGAATCTCCATCTTTCCAGATGATGGTAAAGAAACATCAGAACTTTTACGTAACGCCGATTCCGCCATGTATCACGCCAAAGAACTTGGCAGAAACACATACTCGTATTTTACCCCTACCATGAACCGCGAAGTAACACGACGGCTGGTACTTGAGGAACAGATACACGACGCGCTAAACCGCAATGAATTTACTGTCCTCTACCAGCCACAGGTCATTATCAGCAACGGCAAGATCATTAGCGCCGAGGCACTGCTCCGTTGGAATAACCCGTCACTAGGCAGCATCTCACCTGAAGAATTTATTCCCATTGCTGAACAGACAGGATTGATTGTTCCTTTGGGACAATTCGTATTAGCAGAAGCGTTGAAAACTGTCGCCAAATGGCAACAGAGCTTTGATGATGACATCCGCATAGCCGTCAACCTGTCGCCTCGCCAGTTCCGCGACCCCGAACTGGTTAGCTTAATCGAAAAAAATCTCAAACAGGCCGGTGTACCGGGGAAGTTTCTGGAACTGGAAATCACCGAAGGCGTATTGATGAGCGGTCATACTCATATCGATGATGCACTGACGGCATTAAGCAACATGGGAATATGTATCTCTATGGACGATTTTGGTATCGGTTACTCATCGCTCAGCTATCTGCGGAAATATCCTTTTGATGTATTAAAGATCGACCGTAGCTTCATCAATGACATAACGGAGGATGTCAAAGATCGAGAACTTATAAGTGCAACGATTGCTATGGCACATAGCCTGAAACTTAAGGTAGTCGCAGAAGGCGTTGAAACAGAAGAACAACTCGTTTATTTAAAACAGCTCGGATGTGACTTTGGACAGGGCTATTTATTTAGTAAACCAGCAACCGCAGAAACAATAGCAGAGCTATTTAAAAAGCAGAAACAGAAATAAACAGGACATGATTCTTGTTTTTCGTGTTTTATTCAGCTGAAAGATACATCCACGCGCTCATAAAGAATATAAAGATAATAAACGTCACCAGCCCAACAACAAAATCGCTCGGTGCCTTTTCACTCTTAATATCGTTATCGTTCCTAACTTTCGCAGACTCTGCTTCAGTATCGCTTTTATCATTCATGGTCGCATCTTGTTCTTAAAAAAATAACGGTAAAACCTGAAACGGTTGTGCCAGGTAAAGTGAACATCGTTCACGCTGCAGTCTACAGCAAAATCAGTGGGTTGCGTAATTCCTGCCCGGCTTCTAACCGTACACGACTGTCATTTTGACATTAATCAATGGACTTATTAGAATTAGTATATTATAATTCTCTTATATTCTAAATCATATACTATTTATGGAAAACATCAAAAACAATATGAAGTCCTTATTCCTTAGCATCATTTTGTTAAGCATATCGGCACCATCATTTGCCAATGAAGGCGATATCTGTGCACCCTTCAAAGATGCGGATGTCGATAAAAACATGCTGGCACAGATGCTACAGGCCGCTACAGACGGGGATTTATACCGTATCAAACCGGGTTCATCAAAAATGGGCTTTTGTATCAATAGCCCTGTAGGTGAAGTCAAAGCTGAATTTAATAACTTTAAAGGCGGCCTGGCACTGAAAGATTTTATGGATCAAGGCACATCACTGGTTCAGATCGATGTCGATAGCCTGGAAACAGATTCAGGCCTTATCGATGCGATGCTGAAAAGTGAGAGCTTTTTCGATAGCGAGAAGTACCCGAATATTATTTTTGTAAGCACCGGTATCGAGTGGATAACTGACAAAAAAGGCGTACTCAAAGGCGAACTCACCATGCACGGCGTGACTAAGGCCATCGCATTTTATGTTGATTTGAAAAAAACAGGAACAATGTCTGGTGAAGAGACCGTGACGGTTAAAGCGACAACAACCATCCAGCGCTCAGAGTTTGGTATGTATACGCTTTCGCCGATGGTCGATGACCGTGTGAGCCTGTGCATGACTATCGACGCATACAGACACCAGTCTTAGCTAGTAAAACCTGTGCTTATCTGGCAAAGGATGCTGGATTTAAGCGACCGCTTCTGCGCCTTAGCAGATCCTGAGAAAAAACAAAAACACATTGTCCACAGATGGACGCAAATAAAAATGATTTCGTCATACCGGCATGTTTCTAGCCGGTATCCATCTCTATGGCCAGTACCAACCTGATATGTGGATTCCGGCTAGAAACATGCCGGAATGACGGTGTTTTGTTACCGTTTTACATTTGCGTTTATTTGTGGAAAAACTGTTCTTCCTTGTTTGTCCGATCATGGCAAAATCCGCTCATTCATTAATCTCTCCAGGCCGGATAAGGCGCTTTAACAGGCCCTGCCCCGGCTTCTTTATCGAATCCAGTGAATCTAAAGTAAAACAGGCTGCAGCACAGGTCGTCATCAATTTACCGCTGCTCGATAATGATGGTGGTGAACTGGCAAGATAACTCACCAGGTAATCCATACCAGGATTATGCGCCAGGATCAGTAATCGCTGCCCTTCACTAGCATAAAGTTCGATGTTTTCACACAGGGTATCCCTGTCTGCCAGGTAAAGCTGGCGATCGATAATAATATTTTTCTCATCTACCGGAAGGTTTTCTAACAGCAGGCTGGCCGTCTCCTGCGTGCGCTGTGCTGAAGAAACAACCATTTTGTCTGGCACCAGATTAACCTGTTTTAGATAAGCCCCCATCCGCACAGCATCACGTACGCCCCTGTCATTTAAAGGCCGGTCTATGTCAGCTGTATGACTGTGCCAGTCTGATTTGGCGTGACGCATCAATATTAGTTCGAACATCCTGACCCAATAACCATAAAAATAGCATGTATTTGTTGACTTTTACCTGGAATGCGAGAATTATATAACTTTCCGAAGCGATAAATGATAATTTGTAAAACCTAAATGTAAAAAAACGGAGATAAAGAAATGAGCACAACAACACAATCACTGGGAACTTTCTGTTCAGGCTGCGTTGCTATGGCCATCGTAGCCATCTCGATTGCAACACTGGCAACGATCTTATGGGCATTATTCCTTTAAACGAATAACTGCATAACCATACCTCTTCTCGGTCGATGTACGTTCGTCAGCCGTTATTTGACGAGCGTACTCCTCAGGTATTAGCTACACGCTGATAATAACGCATCCGGTACAGGAGTCGTTTGTGTTCATCATCCTCTTCGAACCCTGAACGGTCATGTAAAACATTATTACTGATCAAACCCTGGCCCGACTGAAGGGTTCCACGGTAGATGTAGGGTGAGTCGGTATGCAGGTAATCATGCAATAAAGCGACCGCCTCTTTCACCAGCGGGTCATCTTTCCACACGATACTGCGTGTTCTAGCGGTATAACGCATATGAAGATTACCCTCAGGCGAAACGGAGAACACCGGGCCATAACGATCAGGCCGGATCTCTTCGCCATCTTTATTAATATTGGCGGGAATCATCATGACATCCGGCTCCATTAAAACGCGGATATAATTTGGGTTTTGCTGGCGCAGCCGGATATAGATTATTTCATGATCTAGCAGAGCGTTCTCACCGCCGCTGGCTGCAGGACAAACACAGTGCAAGAACAATGCGTTTATCTGGTGATCAAGGGTATTGTAATAACCATCCGTGTGCCAGTGGATGGGTTTATTGGTATAGGGAATATACTCACTGCGCCACTCATCACCAGCGACCCGCAGTGCGGTAATGCCGTCATCTGCTCCCCTGTTGTCATCAGGTGTAAACAGTTCAAACTGCTGAGCTAATTTATCTGGAATATCTTTATCCGGATCATCACCTGTCTTACCCGCGTAGATCGCCATATTGGTTTTTTTAACCAGGTCGCGAATAACTTTATATTCAGGCGTGGTTAATTTTCTCGGATCATTAATTTCTACGATGATATCGTCAATTTCCTGAGGATAATCATCCATCTTATTTTCCAGCCAGGCATGATACGCGGCATCATTATCCAGGTCGAAAGGACTGCCCAGTTTATATTTTTCACTGATGTGATTTGGTCTCTGTGTTGAACTCATTATTTACAACCTTGCTGCTCGTTTCTTATAGGAAGATCCGTATTAACACTATCCATACCGGCCTGACCACGCCAGTATCCGTCACACTCACCTGTCATAATATACCGTTGAAGTGATCTCTCGGCTTCATCGATCTCTATTTCCCCACGTATACAGTTATCAAAAACCTCAATAACCTGCTGTGTATTTCTTGATTGCGGACTGATGCGCAACACATCAATCTCAAGATCGATGAAATCGTTTATATCACGAATCAGGTTATGTGTTTTTGCTGATTGTGTCTGTATACCGTTAAGCACGAGGAACGATTCATCTTCCCGCGTCTTCAACATTAAACCATCGGCATAATCAAGACAACGGAACTGGCAATCATCTTTCGGTAAATTATGTGCACGTGCGGTAAAGCACCTGGCTGAATAAGCCAGCGGCAATCGCCCGAAAGCAAAAACCTCCGTTTCGACATTTATCGGTCTGTTTCGATGCAATGGAGCCAGGGTATCCTTTGACAGCTCGACCGGCAAGGTCCAGCGTTTTAATCCAGAACGTGCAAGCACCTCAAGTGTACGGGAATTATAGATATTGACCGCAGGCCCGGTAACAAAAGATTTCTTGCCAGACATCAGCTGAACCGCCGTCATATCATTTGCTTCGACCATGTACTGATCATTACT
>DAOVJH010000441.1 GCA_030673345.1 Pseudomonadota bacterium | reverse complement strand
TTCCAGTACCTGTGACTGCATCACATCCAGGGTCACTGCCGTTGCGGCTGATAATACTTTAAACGGTCCCGAGTCTTTATCCACGGTCACACGCATGTTAGCTTCATTCACGCCACGGTTCTGGTCTCGCACAGTCAGCCGGAAATCCAATACCCGGTCGGTTGTTGGCAGGTGTTCCGCTTTATCGTCGATACCGGAGAGGATGGTCTGCAACTGCGGCAGCGTCCTTACCGGGTTCGATGAAGGTGAAAATGAACGAAACAACGGGTTAGTGCCAAGGTCGGTTCCGTATGTGAATTCATTCGTCTCAGCACCAGTATCCATCTCATCCCACTGGTAAGTTAAGGTATCAGGGTCAGGATCCGTTGCACTGCCGCGTAACTCAAAAGGTGTTCGCCCAGGAATGGTGTAGCCCAGGCCCACATTGACATCCGGTGCGGTGTTTCCATTCGTCGTGGGTACACCACAGTTACCAGCAGCGCTGCGCGTAAAAGCAACGATCTCATCGATACTGCCCGCGTGAAAGGTATCATCACTAGCACCGAAAGCGGTTGGACTATCTGCAGTTGTCTGAATATTCTCGGCACCACATATCCCCGCATAACCCATGATCGTCGAACCGCTGCCCGGTTCAAAAGCCGTCAATCCAAACCTGTTATCGCCCCCGCAATCTTTCGTTGTACCATTAAAGCTGTGGTTAGCTTCGAACTGGTGACCGATCTCATGAGCGACATAATCGATATAAAACGCATCACCGACCGGGTTGGCGATACCGGTAACACCTTCTGCTTTACGGTCAAGCTCACATACAACACCAAGTGAAGCTAAACCGCCGGCACCTGTCGAGAAAACATGACCGATATCATAACTTGTCACTCCAATAGCACTATCTATGTACGCTTTGCTTTGCTCCAATAAGAGCAAAGGATCAGCATTGGCAAAATCATTTGTATTTGTGGAGATCAAACCATTATCGACGACCAGCTGTAAAGATATAGCGAGATCACGCTCAAATATAAAGTTGACGCGATTGATCGCCGTTGCAATTGCAGCTTGTGTATTTGCTATATCTCCCGCAGCGACCGCCTGACTGTATTCAATGGTTGCCGCAACGGCGAGGCGGTAAGTTAATAGCTCATTACTACTGCGTGCAGCCGTCTTTAGCCTTGTATCTACAATATCTTCCGGCAATAGCACTTGCGAGACAGCTTTAACGCCACAACTGAACTGCCTGGGTTTGTCAGCGAAATACTCATTCTTATAAAAACTTCGGTAATAATCGACAGCATCCGGATCAGGGTCGATCATGACAACCCCTCTGTCCGTTGTCAGGTAGGCATGAAAACCGGTCGGCATCATATCCAGACGGCCTGACATCACACTCTCATCTTTTGAGTGGACGTTGTAGGTTTTAAATGCTGGAAATTTAGCACTCAAGCCTGGCGACATAATAGGTGATTCTTCGATAACAAACGTATGCATCTCACCGCCAGGCATTGGCAGATCGATAAACGATTCCGGTGCTGCGGCATGTTCTAGCGGAACGGCATACATAAGTTTTTTCAGCTTGGAAATATCTGCTCGCAGGTAACGATGAGCCGGCTGTTTTACAGATTTCCCCTTTGCATGATAGGTCTTATCTTGCGCATCCGTCCATATCTCACTGCCAGCACTAGCAGATGCTGAAACCAGAAAAAATGAAATACAAACAGCCAGCAAGACTCTGAAAATACTCATAAATTATACCGATAAAGATGTAAAAATTAACTACGCGCTGATTAACTTAGCTGCTTATTATATAAAGAACAAGAGTATTTTACCGCATAGGATCAGCAAAAATCTATTTTCAAGATCCGCTTACAAACGGGTATTTCTTAATCTCAACGAATTGACGATAACCGATACAGAACTAA
>DAOVJH010000114.1 GCA_030673345.1 Pseudomonadota bacterium | reverse complement strand
GTTCTGAACCGTGCTACAGGAAAAACGACTGGTCTATCTCGCTGTAACTTTATAGACGATATCAGTATCGATAATTTTCAAACCTTCTGGCAGCTCAGGCTCAGCGACCATTTCGACTTCTGCGTCATAGACATCCGTTAATTCGCCTGTATCAATATTGTATAAATGCTGATGCACTTCAGGATTAGAATCGTAAAAAACACGTTCTCTATCGATCAGCACCTCACGCACAACACCTTTGTTGGAGAACAAGCCCATGGTGTTATAAACCGTAGCACGTGATACGCGATTACCTTCACGCGTTACACCATCAAGAATTTTCTCTGCTGACAGATGCTGAGGACGCTGAAATAAAAATTCTGCAATCTCTACGCGCTGACGGGTAGGTGAAATTTTAAAGTGTTGCAGCATAGAAACAACTTCGCTACGCTCGAGTGGGAATGTGATATTTAATGTGTTCATGTATGCATTATAACCAATCTATTTAAAAATGAAAGCAATTTCCTGCAATTATGTCATAAGACATTTTTGTCTATTTATCATCGACCAAAAAGCCTCTATCCCTTATATAACCTGGGTTATATAGCTGAAGGTGCAGCGGTAACCGCCACCCATTTTTAGATAGAGTCTCAAGTAAAGCACCTTTAGAATAAGAATCTTTTACACTTGGTGTCGATATTCTTTCCATCCAACCGGTATTGATTAATGGCGAAAAACACTGCTGATCATCAAATACCTCATCGAACTTACTCTGTGTTAACCACCAGCTACATAAATGTTCTGGCGAGCATAATGCTGGTGATCTCTTATCTATAGACGCACGATCCCGCTCAATATTCCATTGAGCATTCACTGGATAATACAGACGAATCTTTAATCATGATTTTGGCTTATCAAAACTATAAGGCATAATAATAAGGTAACCCAGATGAATAATCATACAATCTAGCGATACCCCGTAATGAAACATGCTTTATTTCCGCTAAACACGGTGCTCTTTCCCGGCAGCATCCTACCGCTACAGATCTTTGAGCAGCGTTACCTCAATCTGATAACAGACTGCATGAAACAGCAAAACGGTTTTATTACCGTCCTGATCAGTGAAGGCAAAGAAGTCGGAACAACCCCTCAGATCTACTGTACCGGTTGTTATGTAGAAATTATCGACTGGGAATCTTTAGAAAACGGCCTGCTCGGCATCACCGTGCAGGCAAAATACCGTGCACAGCTATCCCACAGCTCCGTCAGAGACGACGGCTTATTGCTCGCTGAAGTTACCCCCGTCAGATCAACACTGGATGATAACCCTGCTTTACCGGATGCATTTAAACCGTTATCTGACACATTAAAGCAGTTGCTAAACCACCCTTTCGCCAACCACTACAATGACAGGGTCGATTTCAGCAATACCGCCGACATCTGTTACCGCCTCGGTGAACTATTACCGATCAACAATAAACAGAAGCAGCTGCTGCTCGAGACAGAAACAACGGAGCAGATGCTGGACCAGCTGGCTTTACACATCAATGCTCTACAGAAATAATTTTACGAACGACCAAACCGCTGAACCACAGCGCTTCAACTTAATTTTTAATGTTAAAATCAAAGATTAATATTTAACAGGGGAAAATCAGATGGCCTGGTGGGGCACTTTTATCGGCGGTACTTTAGGATATGTCTTTGGCGGCCCGCTGGGCGCGATCATCGGCGCGGCACTGGGCGGCAATTTTGACCGTGGCATAAAGATGGACGGCCAGTTCGGCAGCGGTGATCAGGAGCGGGTGCAGGCAGCCTTTTTCACCACCACATTCTCGGTGATGGGCCATGTTGCCAAGGCAGATGGCCATGTCAGCGCACAGGAGATTTCAGCGGCACGAAACATCATGACGCAGATGCAGTTGTCTGCGCAGCAGCGCAGTGCGGCGATCAAGTTTTTTGACCAGGGTAAAACGGCTGATTTTCCGCTGGAGGAAATCTTACGGCAGTTTAAAAAAGAATGCCACGGCCGGCGCAATCTCATCCAGATGTTCGTCGAGATACAGATTGCGACCGCTATGGCTGACGGCAATGTTGATGCTAGCGAGAAACGCATCCTCTATACCATCGGTGAGATCCTCGGTTTTTCACGCAGCCAGATCGATCACCTGTTCAACATGGCTAACGCACAGGGCGCCAGCAGCAGTGATTCGCTGACACTGACACAGGCATATAAAATTCTTGGCGTAGAAAAAGGCAGCAGTGAAGCCGCCATCAAAAAAGCCTATCGACGCTTGATGAGTCAACATCACCCGGACAAACTGGTTGCCAAAGGCCTGCCCGATGAAATGATACAGCTGGCAACAGAAAAGACCCAGGAAATACGAAAAGCTTACGACCTTATTAAAAAGAGTTTATAGATATTATGGAAATTACAGGCCCACTCAATATTGGTGTATTAGACAACGACACTGGCGGTCGCGAACTGCACCTGAGCTTTAAAGCTGACTTTAGAATTTTAAACCTGCAGCAGCAGTCAGAAAACTTTCAGGCGTTCATCAAAACACTGATCAACGAGATACACAAACTGGATGAATCAGATACTAACCGCCAGGGCATGACGACTATCCTGCAGATCTGTGAACAGCTGCAGCCGCACATCGACGCGAATGAATTACCGCTGGAAGAAACCATCGTGGTCAACATTCAAACACAGAGCCCGTTTGGCAATATTAAGATTTCGGGATAGAGATCAATATATAAACTGGACAAGCCGTGGCTAAATTCTGCTTACGGCCATTGGCGGACACTGGCTTTAAGTCCCTTCTCCCCCTGGGAGAAGGTTAGGATGAGGGTGTTTTCAGCGACGCCCTCTCCCAGAGGGAGAGGGGGAATATTGAACACTTATGTCTTCTTTGGCTCAATAACGGCAGTTGCACTAATTAATCTTAGAGCCGCTCAGTTCCCAGGCGTAAGCGCAATCCAGTTCTGATAACACCGCAACCACGCCGGTCTCACCGTCTTCCAGCATCGCCTGCAGTGGACAGCGGTTTTTCAGCCGTACGTGTGGCGCGGCCATCCAGCGTGCACCCATCTGCAGGTTACGTGGATAGCTCGTACGCAAAGCATCGATAATACCTAATAAGAAAACGACACGACTGATCACCTTCTCATCCTCTGGAAACGGCGTATCTTTACGATATTTCGCCAGATGCCGGCTACGTTCTGTTTTTGGCATATCCAGTACAGCGAGTATCTGCTCACCACTCAGACCCCATTCATCCAGTGCGGTCATCACTTTCAGGGTTCGTAATAATTGTTGTTCGGGGTTGAGTGTAATCATGGCAACAAGCTATAAATTCTTTAAAAGAAGGTTTAACTGCATTGAAACAGTTAAAATCGGCAATAATTTTATCATATATCACCCTTTTCAATAACCATAAGAAAAACCATGGCTATACAACCCATATTACGACTTGGCGACCCGAGGCTATTTAACATTGCCTGCGAGGTCAGTGAATTTGATACGCCTGAGCTCGAGCACCTGGTCGAAGACATGTTCGACACCATGACAGCTGCTGAGGGAGCCGGCCTCGCCGCACCGCAGATCGGCATCGGATTACGCATCGTAATCTTTGGTTTCGATCGCAACCCGCGCTACCCTGACAATGATGCTATACCAAAAACCCTACTGATCAACCCAAAGGTCACTCCCCTCAGCGACGAAAGAGAAGATGACTGGGAAGGTTGCTTGAGCGTACCCGGAATGCGTGGCCTCGTCTCCCGCCATAAGCATGTCCGATACACCGGATTTGATGCCTCCGGCGCCACCATCGATGTCGAAGCCAGCGGATTTCATGCCCGGGTCGTCCAGCATGAATGTGATCATCTCGATGGCATCATTTACACACAGCGATTAACTGACCCGTTAAAATTTGGTTTTACTGAAGAACTGCTGGGCAGTGATCAGCTGTCTACGAAGGGGTGCCCTGAGTAAGTTTTTTGTAAACCGCGATAAAACTGCTATAAAGTATGAAGAACAATAAGGAACATTGCCCAGCCGAACAGGTCATAGAGCATAATCGACCGGATACTTATATGAGACACTATTTAGTCTGCTGTTATTTCATCACCTGCTTATTCATAACTTCATCAGCATCAGCGACCAGTCTGCTGCCGATAACACTTGAACAACTTTCTACCCGCGCCACGCTCATCTTTTATGGTGAGGTGATAAGCAACCAGGTGAAAAAAGATGCTCAAAGCAGACAGATTGCGACCTTTACTGAATTCAAAGTCATCGACCTGATAAAAGGCGACGCTGCCGCAACGCACACCATCAAACAGCTCGGCGGCATAGATGAAAAAACCAACATCAACTTCCGTGTACACGGCGTACCAAGATTTCAGCCGGGTAAACACTATGTGGTCTTTTTGCCCGAGAGATCAAACCATGGCTTCAGCAGCCCTCTAGGCCTGTATCAAGGCAGCTTTTCAGTGAGCATCGAAAATGGAGAACAGATAATCCGCAGCGGCAGAAACCTGTCACAGCAGAAACCGACCGCCCTGAACAAAAACGCACAGGTTCCCCTTGCCGTCGATCCTGAAAAACCAACGCAGGCCCTGCTTTCAGATTTTCTCAATACAGTCCGCGCTTATACTGCACAGTAGTCCTGAATACTATGAAAGATATCACTGCTCATATCATTCTATTTGTAGCGCTCAGCTACGGCAGCATATCGATAGCTGGCGGCCCAACGACCATCGCTGGCGCTGATGGCCAAACACCGGTTACCTACCAGAACCCAGCCGTTACTGTGAATGTAGAAAATGGCGATCTTGGTATATTGTCGAATGCAGTCGCCGTCACCCTCATGCAACAGGCTTTTGATCTATGGGGCGACGTGAGCACGGCAAACGTTATACTGGATATCGACCAGCTGTTACTGGACTTTGAGATCGACCAGAACAATGCTGAAACTTATCTTCCGACCATTGACCAGACTGACCTCAATGCCGATGACAATGTCAATCCGGTCGTATTCGACAGTGACGGTCAGATAATCGACGACTATTTTGGCAACGGACAAAGTGACTTCATCATCGGCTTTGCCCAATCTATCCATGATATTGGCGGCAGCTATTTCCTTGAAGGCTTCGTCGTAATAAACGGGAAAAACTCGACGACCGACACTGCATTCAAACAGCTGCTGGCACATGAGATCGGACACTTTATCGGCCTGGACCACACACAGGTCAACATCGACAACCGGGAATCATTTTTAGGCACACCCGATTTTTGCAGTTCGACGGTCAGGTCTAACTATCCCCTGATGTACCCGATACGCTGCCGTGACACCGCCACCCTGCACGCAGACGATATCAGTGCAGTGTCCGCACTTTACCCAGCCACAGACATCGATGCCAGCTTAGGCGTCTTACAGGGTGTCTTTGTCGACGAAACCGGCAATGCCATCCTGGGCGCAAACATCTGGGTAGAGGATATGACGACCGGTAAAACATACAGCATCATCTCTGACTATCTTACTCAGGATACCGGTTTCTACAGGCTACGGTTACCGGCCGGCAACTATACCTTGCATGCCAACTCGCTCAACACCGAATTTGTTGATGT
>DAOVJH010000082.1 GCA_030673345.1 Pseudomonadota bacterium | reverse complement strand
TTGAAATTACAACACTTATATTTAGTGGTTAAAAATCCACCAAATTAACAAAAACACTATTTTTATAGTAAAAAAAGTTATGATTACTTTTCTTATCCACAAAGTTATCCACAGAATTTGTGTGTAACTCGCCTTTTATATAGTATTTTAGTAACTTACACACCATAAGTTAGAAAAAATATTAAGTTTCTGCATTAAATAATAACGATTATAGAGAAGACAGGAAATACTTATACACACCGTTAAACTCATATTTTAATTTTCGGGTCAAGCCTCTTATTAACACTACTATAATAAGGCCAGTTATTGTAACAAACTGATTTAACAACAAAAAACTTTGTAACATTTTTTTCATTTTTATTACAAAAAAAAGACTAGTCAAAAATATTTTTTTCTGTTAGAAAACATTTCCACAGAGTTATCCACAGAAATAATCAAGCACTAAGCGACTTATCCACAGGTTTAAAACGGCATCGATGACGATTCTTACAAGTTAACCGGTATTTTGCAGTAAAATCATCATTTTCAACCCTTAGATAATAATAAAAACCAGTAAATGCCCCCGGATACACCTAAGCAACGTATTGCTAAAATTGCAGTTCCCTGCCCGCTGTACAAGATGTTTGATTACCGCCTGCCTGTTTCTATTGGTGATCAGACAATACAGCCCGGTGTCCGCGTTCGCGTGCCTTTTGGCAGACAAAAGCTGATAGGCATCATTATCGAGGAAAGTCAGAGCACCGACGTTCCCGCGAACAAGCTCAAATCAGTTATCGCTGTACTGGATGACCACAACCTGCTCGGTGCAGACATCCTCAAATTATTAACCTGGGCATCACAATATTATGTACACCCGCCAGGCGATGCACTGCAAACCGCCCTGCCTGTCTATCTGCGTAATAATGATGACACCACACCCTCTCTCACTGAATACTGGTATGTCGACGATTCTGACCCTCTGTTTCTGGATGGCCGCAGCTTAAGGGCACTGACTGATGAAGAGCTGCAACTAAAGTTAAAACGCGCACCAAAACAGCTTCAGGTATACCAGTTACTACGCAACGCTGAAACGAGCCATGGCCTTGATGCCGATGCCCTGAACAAGCTAACCGACAACTGGCGTACCGCCATTAAAGCGCTGCTGGAAAAAGGCCTCATCAGGTGCGATGAAAAACCGGCGGTTCTGACCCCCAATGATACCGATCCACCATCGATAGAGCTGACCCAGGAACAGATAGAGACCGTACGTTCGATCGAAAGCCACGAACACCAGCACGCTGTACACCTGGTCAACGGTGTCACCGGCAGCGGTAAGACCGAAGTGTATCTGGCACTGTGTGAAACCTTATTAGCTGCCGGCAAGCAGATACTGATCCTGGTGCCCGAAATCGGTTTAACACCACAATTAACACAGCGCTTTCAGGATCGTCTGAACAGCAATATCGTGGTCCTGCACTCTGCGATGAACGACAAACAGCGTTATGCCGCATGGCACGCTGCAGCCAATAACCAGGCTCAACTGGTCATCGGTACGCGCTCAGCCATCTTTACCCCGCTGCCACAGCTGGGAATGATCATCGTCGATGAAGAGCACGATGGCAGCTACAAACAGCAAGACGGTTTTCGATATAACGCGCGCGACCTCGCCATCCTGAGGGCGAAGAACAACAACATCCCCATCATCCTCGGTTCAGCCACACCTTCACTCGAGAGCCTGAACAATATAAATGAACACCGCTATGAAGCCCATTACCTAAAGCAACGCGCCAACAAAAAGCCATTGCCTGCTATTAGCCTGGTTAATCTGTGTAATCAAAAACTGCATGAAGGCATGGCAGAAACACTGCTATCGAAGATCAAGCAGCATCTCGACCAGCAGGGCCAGGTACTGCTGTTTATAAACCGCCGCGGTTTCGCCCCTCTTCTGATGTGTCACGATTGCGGCTGGACCACCAACTGCCAGCGCTGTGATGCACACATGACCTATCACAAGCGGCGCAACCAGCTACATTGCCACCATTGCGGCTCACAGCGCCCGGCGCCAGAGTCGTGCGACGAGTGCGGCAGCAGCAACATACTGGCTATCGGTGCAGGCACCGAACGCATCGAACATTACCTGCAGGAAACCTTCCCGGACACACAGGTGAGCCGCATCGACCGCGACACTACCCGCAACAAAGGCAGCCTGCAGGAAAAACTGGCAAAAGCACACAGCGGCGAAAGCGGCATCCTTGTCGGCACCCAGATGCTGGCGAAAGGGCATGACTTCCCCAACATCACCCTGGTCTGTGTACTGGATACCGACCAGGCGTTATTCAGTGCTGACTTTCGCGCCGCCGAACACCTGGCTCAGCTGATCACCCAGGTATCGGGCCGAGCCGGCCGTGCAGAAAAACCGGGAGAAGTGCTCATTCAAACACACCACCCGGACCACCCTTTATTACAGACATTACTGCATAAGGGCTACCAATCCTTTGCTGACGCCGCCTTAAAAGAACGTCAGGCAGCCGGCCTGCCTCCGGCAAAACCCCTGGCACTGCTGCGCTGCGAATCAGTAGAAGCACATGCTGCGCAAACATTTCTCGAACATGCAGTCGAACTTAGCCGCCAGGTAGAAACGCAGAATCTGGAACTATTCGGTCCACTACCAGCCCCCATGGAAAGGCGCGCCGGACGTTACCGCTACCAGATCATGCTGCAGTCCGGCAAACGAAACCTTCTGCGCCAGTTTTTGAGCTGGTGGGCACCACAGCTGCAGCAGCTGCCGTCTGCACGCAAAGTACGCTGGTCGATCGACGTCGACCCCTATGATACGTTTTGATCTGTCAGTAAAAACCTGCAAGCTGACACATATACATACAACTTGTAACTTACAACTTATAACTATTACCGTATAATCGCACTCCACTAAAACACACGAAAAACAGACCCTTGAAAGAAACTATCGAATCATTGCTGGATCACGCTCTGGATCAACTCATCGCTGATGGCATGATCGAAACTAAACCCGGCCTGCAGGTCACGCGCACCAAAGATGCCGCACACGGCGACTTCACCTGTAATACCGCGATGATGCTGGCAAAACAGGCTGGCAGGGCGCCCCGTGAAATCGCCCAGTCGATAATCGATGCACTGCCTGACGACGCCTCTGTCGAAAAAGTCGAGATCGCCGGCCCGGGATTTATCAATTTCTTTATCACACAGGAAAACACCTTAAGCATCATCAACGACATCATCAGCGGCGGCGAGCGCTTTGGCAAAAGCAATGCTGCCGAAGGTGAAAAAGTACAGATCGAGTTCGTCTCCGCAAATCCTACCGGCCCTTTACATGTCGGTCATGGCCGTGGAGCCGCTTATGGCGCAACGCTGGCGACACTGATGCGCGCAGTGGGTTTTGATGTCGACTGTGAATACTACGTCAACGATGCCGGCCGCCAGATGAACATTCTCGCCGCCAGCGTCTGGCTGCGTTACCTCGAAGTCAATGAGGTCACGCTCACTTTCCCGGTCAATGGCTACAAAGGCGAATACATCTACGACATCGCCAACAGCATCAAAGCGCAGCACGGTGATGCTTTCGTTTTTCCTGCAGATGAAGTGTTCAAGGATATTCATGCTGACGAAACCGACGGCGGTGGCTCTAATGGTGGCGACAAGGAAAAACATATCGATGACCTGATCACGCGCGCCAAACACCTGCTCGGTACCAAAAATTACCAACAGGTGTTCAAAGCCGGCCTGGACAGTATCCTCGATGATATCCGCCAGGATCTGGAGGAGTTTGGCGTGCCTTATGACAACTGGTATTCAGAACAGACACTGGCCGACCGTGGACTGATCGACAAAGCCGTCGAGCAGCTGCAGATGGCCGGGCATATCGAAGAACGTAACGGCGCACTGTGGTTTATATCAACAAAATTTGGCGATGAAAAAGATCGTGTGGTGATCCGCGATAACGGACAGGCGACCTATTTTGCCTCAGACATCGCCTATCACATGGATAAATTTGCCCGCGGTTACCAGCGTGTTATCAACATCTGGGGGGCAGACCATCACGGCTATGTGGCACGCGTAAAAGCCGCCATCGGTGCGCTGGGCGAAAAAGAAGACAAGCTGGACATCCTGTTAGTACAGTTCGCCAACCTGTACCGTGGCGGAGAACGTGTTCAGATGTCTACCCGTTCGGGCTCATTCGTCACCCTGAGAGAGTTGCGCGAAGAAGTCGGTACCGACGCGGCACGTTTCTTTTACGTGATGCGCAAGTGCGAACAGCATATGGATTTTGACCTGGACCTGGCCAAATCACAGAGCAATGACAACCCTGTCTATTACATTCAATATGCCCATGCACGCATCTGTAGTGTTATCGGACAGCTATCAGAAAAACAGCTGAAACATGATATCGAAAACGGTTCACAAAATTTAAACCTGTTAACCGAAAGACATGAAACCGACATCATCAGCAAGCTGGACGCTTACGCTGATATCGTTCATAAATCTGCATTTAATGCAGAACCGCATCTACTGGTCCATTATCTACGTGAACTGGCGACACTGCTGCATTCTTATTACAACGCACACCAGTTTATTAACGATGACAGCAACCTGCACGATGCGCGCTTCAACCTGATCATCGCTACCAGGCAGATCCTGCATAACGGGCTAACCTTGCTGGGCGTGAGCGCACCAGAAAAAATGTAAGCACGAACACTTGTTTCATAATTAAAATCATAAAAAGAACAGATGCCAAGAGATTACAAAACACGCGCCACCGGTAGAGATAAAAAATCGATGCCTGGATACATCTGGTTATTATCCGGCCTCGCCATCGGCCTGTTCGTCGCATTTATCGTTTACCTGGACAAACAGCCAGAGAACGATAAAAATTTTGGCAGCGCAGTACAACACGAACTGGAAAAACTTAAACAGCAGGCGAACAGATCAAAACCAGAAAAAAGCAGACCTGCACAGACAACAAAAAACAAAGAAAAAAAAGAACAGAAGTTTAACTTTTACACCATCCTTCCCGAACTGGAAGTACTCATCCCGGAAAGTGAAACCCGACCGCCTGAAAGCGCATCGGCCACAAAAAACAGATCGACAAGTAATACCGCTGACAAGCAGTATGTACTGCAGGTCGGTTCATTTCAAAACCTCAACGATGCAGAAAAGTTAAAGGCCAACCTGGCCTTTTTAGGACTGGAAGCAAACATCCAGCATGTGACCGTCAACAGACAGGCATGGCACCGCGTGAGGACTGGCCCCTACCGGGACAAGCGGCAGTTATATAAAAACCAGAAGCTGTTAAAACGAAATAACATCCCCGCCATATCGATGGAATTAAAATAATCTATAGCGGGCATATCTGACCCCATCTATCCCTTTCGATATAGTTTGTCTTATGCTATTATTCCCGCCTCTTTTCGTGGCGACGATAAAAATAACACCACATCTGCCCCGTTAAAGTGAGACAAATATGACAAAATCTCATGTTTGTACAATTAAAAAGCGCCGCCAGGCGCAATAAGAATTTGGAGATATGAAATGGCTTTATTTGATGATACCTGGATGAAAGGTTTTCAGGAACAGTGGAATGCAGAACCAGATCTCTCTGGTGCATTAGAAAAAATCAGTTTTAATTCTGTTATCGGTTATGGCTTCCCTGGTGAAGATGCATGCGTCGGTTTTATCAACGTTGTAAACGGTAAAGTAGAAGAAGCAGGCGCATACGACGGTCGTGAACTGAGCTGGGACATGCGTGCTGAACAGAAAAACTGGGAAAAATGGCTTAAGAAAGAAATCGGCATGACCGGTTTAGGTCTGGCTTTCACTACCGGTAAACTGAAATTTAAAACGGGCGATTTTAAAGCCATGATTTCAGACCCGCGTATGGCTGGCCCATTCATTAAAAGCTTTGGTGCTATGGGTCGCGTATAACACGTCACTTATAAGATCAAACAAAAAAGCCACCTTCTTAGGTGGCTTTTTTGTTTCTGTGATATTTTTTATGGCGCTGCGCGCAAAACACTAACCTGTAGGAGCGGAACCTTGTTCCGCGATCTTTTTTTGGTTTAACTGAAGCTGGTTGAGTTGTGGTCAGGTTGAATAATATTTACGATTTTAATTTAGTTAAGCCTTGTGGGCCTCGCCTGCGGTGCGAATACCGCAATGCCTAAATATAATACCCAAGTAAATATTGCTCAATCTAACCCTAACTCAATCAGCCCCAGCTAAACCTGCCAAAAGATCGCGGAACAAGGTTCCGCTCCTACAAAATAATGAAATATAAAAACACTTCACCGACTCGCAACATCATCACGCAAAACAGAAACCCTGTCCTGCAACACCATCGATATCACATATACCAGCCTTCGCTGATGATAGAAAAAAGGGGAAGATAAACCGTGCCGCCAGGTTACTTTTATAACTGCTTCAACCACTGGCTGATAGCCTCGGTTAACGCCTCGCCTCTATCGACATAATAATGGTCAGCCTCTTCGATCACCACCTGGCTGGATTTATCATTACCTGCCTTTCTGATCATATCGAGACGTTCCGGCGCCATCCTCAGAACGGCCGGATAATCACTTTCTGCATACACGTCCAGCACCGGGAATTTAAGTTTATCCAGGGGGAATGGATGCCTCATCGGCTGCTTGTAATCAGTCGCGCCCATACCGATACCAACATAAGCATCGACAGACTCAAAAGAGTCG